>CAZWZD010000188.1:0-4013 GCA_964638235.1 uncultured Erysipelotrichales bacterium | reverse complement strand
TCCATGGAATACAATTCTCTTTCCATTAATACACATAATTCCATCTTTGATTTTAAACTCTCTTATTCCAATATTTTGTTTAATGTATTCAACTAATCCATTATTATCTTCAATAATAATATATAATTGATATAAATGAGGTATTTCTGCACTCCATAATTTAGGATTTTCTAAATTAATTTCATAATCAATATTATCCAAACTATCAAATACTGTTTCATTGATAATATCTTGATCATATAATTGAAACTTAACTTTATAGTGATGAAGTTTTGATTTTATTGAAGCATTGATTTTTATAGCAGCATGATTATAAAAATCATTTAAATCTGTTCTTATTTTAATATCTTCCAAATGAACTTGAGGAATAATTTTTAATTCTACATCTCTAAAAATACCAGAAAATCTAAAGAAATCTTGATCTTCTAACCAACTTCCACTACTGAAACGATAAACTTGTACTGCAATCTTATTTTTTCCATCTTTAATATAATCAGTTATATTAAAAGTGGAAGGTGTAAAACTATCTTCACTATAACCAATAAATTTTCCATTAATCCATAATGCAAAAGCTGATTCTACACCATGAAAAGTTATATGAATATCATGATTATTCATCATTTCACTTTTATCAAAGTAAGTTACATAACTTCCTATTGGATTATCAACAGGAATTTCTCCAGGTTTAATTTGTGCAGTTCCAGACCAAGGATAAATTTGATTAACATACATTACTTCTCCATATCCTTGCATCTGTATATGACCAGGTACTTTAATGTCATCCCAATGGCTACAATCATATTCCTTTTTATAAAAATCAGTTATCAAAGAATTAAATCCGATAGCATAATGAAATTTCCAATAACCATTTAATGATATAACATAACTGCTTTGTTGAAGCTTCATTTCATCTTCATTTCTATAATATTGAATAGATGAATGAGGATTCAAACGATTTACTTGAAATACTTTTGGATCTTTGATCCAATCTAAATTCATTTCCATTTATATTCCTCCTGTAATTATTATAAGTCTTTTTCTTTATATTTTACATAGAAGAAAGTATAATTAAAGGTAATAAAGTATAAATTATAAAAGGAGGACAATTATGAATGAATTACAATCACTATTAAAAGATTTATATTTAATTTCTGGTTTTAATATGACAATGTTTGATATAGATGAAAAGGTTATCACTTCTTATCCTTGCCAGGATTCACCTTTTTGTAGACTTATCAAAAGCACTCCAAAAGGTGCTTTAAAATGCAAGAAATGTGATCATGATGCCTTTGAAAGAGTTAAAAAAACTGGAAAAATTGATATTTATAATTGTTCGTTTCATCTCTATGAAGCTGTCGTCCCTTTATATACATATGGTGTTCATACAGGTTACCTAATGATGGGACAGACATTAACAAATTCAGATTATGAAAAACAGCTCATTAAAAACGAAGCTCTTAAATATGTTAAAGATAATCAAAAATTGGATAAAGCTATTGAACAGATTTCTTTTCATACACGAGAAAAAATTTTATCATTTGCGGCTATTATTGATATTTGTGGTAAATATCTAACACTTACTAATCGTGTAGAAGCAAAAAGCAAGAATTTAGCAATGGAAACAAAGCAGTATATTATGATAAACTATGCTAATGAAATAACTATTGATGGTTTATGTCAATATTTCTATTGTTCAAAATCCACTCTTCATAATAAATTTAAAGAAGAATATGGTATAACTATCCATCAATATATTTTAGAATACAGACTAGAAAAATCATTAGAGCTTCTTAAAAATAATAAAAATTCTATACTGGAAATAGCTTTAAACTGTGGATTTAATGATGCTAATTACTTTTCTAAAGCATTTAAGAAAAAATATAAAGTATCTCCTAGTATTTATCGAGAAAACATAAAGAAGAGATAAACAAAAAATTGTTTAACTCTTTCTATATTATTTTTCTTCTAAAGGAGCCATTCTTGTCATCATATAGTTATCTAGCCATTCTTGACTAGCTATTTCATGAATATATTTTCCATCTACATTCTTAGTAAGATAAACAATTGGTTTTTGTGTCGAAGTTGCAATAACAAATGAAAATCCTTCGATGTTAGTAGCAGCTCCCCATTCTCCTTTATTATTCATTGCGATTAAAGAAAGATCTCCTGCTTTTCCTCTTCTTTCTTTTAATTCTTTATCCAACTGATTAACTGCAATTTCACATGCAGTTTGAGGATGTTTCCCTTCTTTCATTAATCTTACAACTTCATAAGAAATACATCCTTTCATTAAATCTTCTCCTAAACCCGTAGCACTCGCTCCACCAACCTTAGAATCAACATAAAATCCAGAACCAGATATTGGTGAATCTCCCACACGTCCTTTTTTCTTCATAAATAATCCACTTGTGGAAGTTGCTGATATCATTTTTCCATGAATATCAAGACAAATCATGCCAACCGTATCATGACCAGCATATGGTTTAATTTCTTGCTTTTGAAGTTCTTTGATATGACTTAGATAGTGTATTTTTGCACGATCAGTTAACATATTTTTTCTTTTAAAACCTTCTTTATCAGCAAATTTTTCTGCTCCTTCACCAACTAACATACAGTTAACTTTCTCTTTTGACAAACGTCTAGCAATAGAAATCGGATTAGCATAATCTTTAATTGCAGCAACAGCTCCGATATCTAAAGTATCTCCATCCATATATGCTGCATCTAATTCTACTTCCATATCTTCATTTGGAAGCCCACCATAACCTACAGATTTATAATAAGGAAAATCTTCAACTGCCTTTATTGCTGTTTCAATAGCATCTCCAGCATCTCCAGCATCTTCTAAAATCTGACTTGCTTCACTAATTCCTTCCAATGCCATACGCCAAGTTGCAATAATACCCCACATATTCGTTTCCTCCTCACGATTTTAGCTTTTTTTCATCATACCATAATCTGATGGAAATTACTTTATTATATTTATTAATAATTTTCTGATATAAATAATTAATCACTAATGATATGAAAAATATATAAATTTATAGATAATTCTTTCTTTAATAATCATATTTCTTCTTAAGTAATGGATTTTATTTGAATTTTCTTTTTATCAAAGTTAAATTTCTTAAAAATTTGCTTTTTTGAAAGTATGGTCTAATAATTTTGTTATTATTAATAATTCTCTTTGGATTTTCATGCATTAATAATTGAATATACTTTTCTTGATATCCTTGTTTATATAAATATTTCTGACATTCTTTCATATTAGGACTTCTTATCCCATGACTCCTATGAGTATCAGTCGCAATGATATGAACAAGCTGTTCATCTAATAATTTTAAGGCATTCTTATGATGTTCAATATTCCCTAGTCCTAATACACTCGTTGTATTGATTTGTATAATACAACCTAATTCTATTAAATATTTGATAAAAGCTATATCTAACTCCTCATAAAAATATCTTTCTATATGAGCAACTATTGGTATATATCCATCATTAATCACTTCAAGAAGCAATCCATCAAATTCTTCTATAAATTCCGATGTTGATTTTCTTAAATCATATTCACAAAGAATATATTTTGTATTTTCTATAGGAATGAATAATCTTTTTGATAAAACTGAACTTATATTCTCATCAAGTTTTAACTCACAACCACTTTTTACATTTATTCCATAGTGATATCCTAATTCCTGTAAATTTTCAATTCTTTCTAATATTTTTTGATATGATTGTTTATTTATACTTTTGCATTCTATATGTGGTGTAGCAACTATTTCTATAATTCCTTGATTTTTTACTATTTGTAATGCTTCAATTGCTTCTTTTTTATTTCTTATTCCATCATCTATATTCCATGCATAATGTCCATGTAAATCAATAAATTCCAATTTATCACCTACTCTATTATAAAAATAATGGGATTATAGATATGTCCATAATCCCATTATTTTAATTGTCTTTTTCTTGAAATTTACTGTATCAGGTTTTAATACTTCCCATACTTT
>CAZWZD010000187.1:0-4027 GCA_964638235.1 uncultured Erysipelotrichales bacterium | reverse complement strand
ATATTCCTTCATAAATAGATTGGTATAAATCAGTATCTAAACTTACAAAAGACCATAAATGATTTTCTAAATCAATTGCTGTTTTAGGGAAATATCCTTTCTTTAATATAATATTATGAGGATAAGGACAACGCTTTAATACTCTAAATACTGATGTATCAGAAAAATCTCCAACATTTCCTTTAGAATAATGATTTTCTTTTTCAATAACAACATCTCTTTCATCAAAACCTTCAAAAGTATCAAATAAATATAACTTATGATCTGGAAATAACATATTAATTTGCCATGCTAAATCCCCTTTATAAACTCCTAGTTCAGCAATATCACCTTGAATTTTTAAATCTTTTATTCTCTTAGAAATATTATATAAAACAGCACTTCTGATATCATACATTTCCATTAATTCTTTTAGTAGCACATACTTACCACTGTAACCAATATCGGCTATTTGTTTCTTTAACATTTCAATTCTATCATTTCCTGATACACTTATAAAACAATAGTCAGGATGAAAAGAAATAGCTTTTTCTATAGAATAAACGGGTATATTATTTATAGTTGTGTTCCATATTTTCTCATTATCACCAAAACATAATAATTTCATTTTATTAAGATTAAATAAATGTTGAATAGCTTTTCCAAACTGTCCTGCTCCGATAATTACTATTGATTTCATAACTTCCTCCACATTTCACAAAAATATTTGATGTACAAACTTTTATCATGATATAATTATTGCATATTATATAATATTTTTTCAAGTAATATAAGTAAAGGTGAATAATAAATGAAAAATAATATCAAACAAACTTATCTTTCTCAAATCCAAACATTGCCAAAAGATATATTACGTTTAGAAAACATTGGTGAAACAGTATACTTTAAAAAAAATCAAATTGTTATTAATGCTGGTGATATTCCCAAATATTGCTATCTTATCAAAGAGGGAAGAATAGCTGGATATGAATATACTCTCAATGGACATGTTCGTACATATAATTATAATGAGAAGAATTCTATATTATTAGATGCCCCTATGTTTTTAAATATGCCTTCTCCTGTCACTTTTAAAGCTTTAGTTAACACAACTGCTATACAAATAAAAAGAGAAAAGGTTATAACTACAATATTAAATAATCCTGAAGTATCATTAGATTTTATATTTTCTTTATCCCTTAAATTTATGTCATCAATGGAACAGGTTCGTCATACAACTATTTATAATGTTGATTGGAAAGTATGCAATTTACTTATACAATTTGCAAATATGTATGGTATTATTTATGATAGTAAAATACTTATTAAAGAAAAAATAAGTCAGCAAAGTATTTCTGATTTATTAGGTATTAATAGATTTACTACTGTTAAAGTTCTTAAAACGTTAAAAGAATTGGAATTGGTTGAAATTATTAATGGTTATTATTGTATACGAGATATGGATAAATTGATTAAATATCAAGAAAATTTACTTATTTCATCCAGAAGATAAACTAGAAATATTTATCATAAAATGATAGAATATCTTTAGTTGAGTAGCTATAGCGTAAATCCAGACAGGATTTACGCTTTTTTAGGAGGAAATTTATGTTATTTGAACACAGAATAGAAAAGAAAATTGATAGTCAAAAAGCATGGAATATTTTATCAGATATGAGCACTTGGATAAAATGGGATCCAACTCTATTAAAGATAGAATTAAATGGTGAATTAAAAGAAGGACAAACTGGCACTAAATATTTAAAACGTGCAACTCATGATTTGCCATTTGTAGTTGAGAAGATTGAAGCTAATCATGCAATTATATTATCTGCAAAAAGAGGACCTATGACAATAATCAATGAATATTGTATAGAAGATTCTCACTTGGTTTTTAGAGTTAAAGTAGATGGTGGTGTAGATAAACAGCAAGAAATTATGTTTAATAAGGCAACACACCCTATACCTATGATTATGAATCGTTTATCTATGATGATTTCACCTATATTTATAAATAAAGAAGAGGCTTTAAATTTATTGTTTAATAAATGGAAATTTAAACCTGAGATTGAATATGTTACGATAGAAAATTCTTTAAGAAGAGAATTGGCTTGCGATTTATATTCAAAAGTAACATTACCTTTATATAGAGTGTCTGTTATGGATGGCATTGCAGTTAATTCATCTTATTTCAAAGATGGAACTCCTGATACATCTTATTGGAAATTGGGAAAGGAATATGTAAGGGCTGATACTGGAGATGA
This sequence comes from uncultured Erysipelotrichales bacterium, assembly GCA_964638235.1. Lineage (GTDB taxonomy): Bacteria > Bacillota_I > Bacilli_A > Erysipelotrichales > Coprobacillaceae > MGBC113645. Next base: position 1,784 of record CAZWZD010000187.1, on the reverse strand, counting down.
CTTTCCAGATGATTATGACTCTATTATCATGATAGAAGATGTTGAGTGGAACGAAGATGGTTCTATATCATTACATAATAAAAGACCAGTTGAGCCTGGAAGTTTTACCAGACCAGCGGGCAGTACTATTGTAGAAGGAGATTTATTATTAAGAAAAGGTACTATTATTAGACCTACAGATTTAGCAGTGATTGCTATGGGAAATGTTGATAAGGTACCTGTTGTTTCAAAACCTACTGTTGCTTTTATTCCTACTGGAAGTGAATTAGTTAAGGTAGGAAGTGAAATTAAAAGAGGAGATAACATTGATACAAATAGTTACATGGTTGAAGCTCAATTAAAAGAAATGGGTGCTAGTGTTATACGTTATCCAATTATTAAAGATGATAAAGCTGAATTAGAAAAAGTATTGGATCAAGCATTGAGCGAGGCTGATATTGTTATTATTAATGGAGGCTCTTCTAAAGGTGAAGAGGATTTTAATACTCATTTATTGAAAGAGAAAGGTGAAGTATTATGTCATAATGTTGCTGCTGTACCAGGTAGACCAATTTCAATAAGCATTATTAATTCAAAACCAGTAATTAATGTTCCTGGACCTGCACTTGCTGCGTTTTATGTAACGAATTGGTGTATTCAACCAATGGTTGATCGTTGGTATAATCATGAAAGAAATGAAAAGAAAACTGTTATTGCTACTCTTACAAAAGATATGGATAATGGTGGACCTGTACAAATACTACATCGTATGCAAGTTACTAAAGAAAAAGATCAATTATATGTTACACCTATTGAAAGAAACGAAAGTCAAGCAAAAATGTTATCCTCTAATGCACAATATATTAGTGAATTATTTGAAGAAGCACATTTAGCTGGTGATAAAATTGAAGTTGAAATTATTGAATAGAAATAAAAAGAAGCTATAGCATTATCTTAGCTTCTTTTTGAATATTTTATCTAGAAATTGCTTCATATTATTTTCGTTTGATATTTCATCACTATCTTCTTTTACAAAATAATGATTATTGCTTTTATAAATACATAATGAATCTAGAGGCCAACCTTCACATCTTAAATCGGAAACTTTATCAATCATATAAAATGATTTTTCTTTTAAATGTTCATAACTGTCCATATATGAATATACTTTTCCTTTATCATAAATGGCTATTCCTTCAACATAGTAAGCTTCAATTTGTCCTCCTAATTCATGAACAAAATGAGAATAGTACTCTATCATTTCATCATCGTTCAATCTTTTTCCAAGCGGACTTCTTATATTCAATCCCGGCTGTCTGTTATCATCAAAATCTAAGCAATCAATATAAAGTCCTTGATCGTTACATATGACATAATCGAAAAATTGTCCATAAAATCTTGCTTTAATTTCAGCGTTTTCTTTAGGATTATTGCCAATTTCATTAGGGATACTTGAGATGTTTAAATCATTTAGTGTTATAAATTCAATATCATATTGATTTAATAAATTACTAAATCTTTCTATCTTAGCAGGATTTGTTGTACCTAATAATATTTTAAAACTCATAATTTTTAGGCTCTTTTGCAAATGAACAAATCTGTGCTTTTACATTTTTCAAATAGAATACTTCTGTGTTTCCATCTCCAGCCTGATATAGTTTTTGTAAAGATGGATAATTGTCTAATAAGTGTTTTTGAGCTTCAATATTTTCATCTAAAATTGCATCTCCAGAAAGTCTTAACCATTTATCTTCCAACATAGCACAAATTTCTATCTTACTATTCTCTTTCATCTGTTTAGAAAC
>CAZWZD010000186.1:0-4038 GCA_964638235.1 uncultured Erysipelotrichales bacterium | reverse complement strand
TGGTTCTACGCAGACTTTGGCTATCTTGGATACTGGAATTAATAATCAATTGTTATCTAAGTATCACAATCAAATTATTGATACATATAATGTGGTAGAACATAATCATGATGTTAAAGATGAACATGGACATGGTTCATCTTTAACTTCTCTTATTGCAGGTTTTCCAGGAAATAGGGGAATTGCTTCAAAAGCTAAAATTATTATTGTTAAAATAACAGATGATGAAGGAAATAGCAGCAATCAGTATTTATATGAGGGATTAAAATATGTGGAAGATAAAGCTGATGTTGTAAATATTAGTTTAGGTGGTAACATTGCAGATGATAGAGTAATTAATCAAATTCAAAAGATGATACAAAACAATATTGATATAGTTGCAGCTGCAGGAGATTATGGAAATAAGGATTTATTGTTTCCTGCAAATATAGATGGAGTTATTTCGGTAGGTTCTTTAGATGCCCAATTTAATATTAGTAATTTTTCTAATTATGAAGAGAGGATAACTTGTTTATTTCCGGGAGAAGATATTCGTTGTTATGATGGGATGTATAGTGGAACTTCTTATTCAGCTATTCTAGCAAGTGGATATTTGTTGCAGATAAGAGATTATATGACAAAAAATAACGTTTCAAAAAATACAATAGAAGTTTTGAAGATGATAAACCCGTATTATACAAAGAGCATGGATATAAAAAGCAATAGTGTATTTTAGCACTATTGCTTTTTTTTACCCTTCTATAACTCGTTTTTGAATATGTTCAGGAGTAAATTCATAAGATAAGAATTCCATATCAAAGAATCCTTGCCCTTGAGTCATAGAACGTAAATCAACTGCATAATTCATAACTTCAACTTGAGGAGCTTCAGCAGTAATTTTAATCATACCATCTTCTAATATTTCACTACCAATAACTCTTCCACGTTTTTTATTAAAGTGTCCCATAATATCACCAGTATATTCTTCATCAATGTATACGTGTAAAGTAACATATGGTTCTAATAAGACAGGCTTAGCTTTAGGAATAGCTTCTTTAAAGCATAGAACTGTGGCTGTTTTAAAAGCCATTTCTGATGAATCAACATTATGATAAGAACCATCAATCAAAGTTGCTTTAATACCTAATACAGGATATCCTGCAAGAACACCAGCTTTTGTAGCTTCTATCAAACCTTTTTCTACTGCTGGGAAATAAGATTTAGGAACTGCACCACCAAATATCTTTTCTTCAAATACATAATTTGTATTATAATCACCAGTAGGTTCAAATGTAATTTCAACATCACCATATTGACCATGTCCACCAGTTTGTTTCTTATATTTGTATCGATGAGTAACACTGCCTCTAATTGTTTCTCTATAAGGTACGATAATATCTTCTAAAGCAACGTCAATTTTAAATTTTTCTTTTAATTTAGAAACAACAGTATCAATATGAATATCTCCCAATCCATATAAACATTGCTGTTTTGTTTCAGCATTTGTTTCAAAAATTAAAGTCTTATCTTCTTCTAATATCCTATTTAATGCATTCGCAATCTTTTCCTCATTAGCTTTACCAACAGGCTTAATACCTTTTCCATAATAAGGTTTAGAGAAATGAATTGGATTATATATAACTTTAAAATCATTAGCACATAAAGTATCATTTGTTTGAGTATAAGTCAATTTAGATAATGCTCCAATATCACCAGCACACAAAGTATCAGTTTCAATAAGATTTTTACCTCTCATTATATATAATTTATTAAGCTTCTCATATTCTTTTTTAACTGTATTATACATTGTTACACCAGAATGAACTTGTCCAGTTGCAACTTTAAATAAAGAAATACGTCCAACAAAAGGATCAGCAATCGTTTTAAAAACAAATAATGATGCAGGTAAAGCTTCATTAAATCCAATGATGTCTTCTTCACCAGTATCTTCTTTAGTTGCTATAATGGAATTTACAGTATCACCAGCAGCACTAAAGAAAGCAACCATAGAATTTAAAATAATCTGAATCCCTATTTGATCAGTACCACATAATACAGGAATTAAAGTTTTATTCATAACACCTTGTCTTAAAGCCCAAGAAATTTCATCTTTAGTAAAAGGTTCTTCCATTATGTATTTTTCTAATAATTCATCATTAGTATTCGCAACTGCTTCATCGATCATTTCTTTGATAGGTGTGATTTCATCCATCAATTCTTCAGGAATATCACCTTTATGAGTTTGATTACCATCAAAATAACGACCTTCCATTTTTGCAACATTTACATAACCGATCATCTTATTATTATCCATAATTGGAACTTGAATAGGTGCAATGATTTTACCATAAGTTTCTTTTAGTTCTTCTAATTTTTCTTTATAAGCAGCATTAGGATTATCTATACCATTTATATAGATAATTTTAGCCTTATCTTTTGCTTTATGCATAGCTTGTTTTGTTCCAACAGTAATTCCTTTTGTTGCAGGAACAATGATTAATGCACTTTCAGCAACATTAACTGCTGCTTCAACTTCACCACTAAAATCAAAAGCACCAGGTGTATCTAATAAATTGATTTTACAATTTTCCCATTCTAATGGAATAATAGATAATCCAACAGATGATTGTCTTTTGATTTCTTCTTGACTATAATCACTTATTGTATTTCCTTCCTGTATTTTACCAATACGATTTGTAATACCAGCACGATATGCCATTGCTTCAATGACACTCGTTTTACCACTTCCAGAGTGACCTAACACAACGATATTACCAATTTCGTTAGAATGATAAGTTCTCATATTATCAGCCTCCTTATTTATGGAACTCTTTGTTATATTGTAACACATCTTGATTAAATTGAAAACGTTTACAATAATTTAAGTGAAAAATCTTGTCTTGAAATAATGGAAAATTAATAAATCAAAATGATTTATTGTGTATTTTTGCTTAAAATAATGATAGAATACGTTTAGGAGGTTTTGATCATGGAAGTTGCTTTAATTATAGCTAGTTTTTTAGCAAGTGCATTATCATTGGATTGTTTATATAAAAACAGAAGGAAGGCTACAGGAAGTTTAATAATCTTAAATCTTTGTTTAACTGTTGCGATTGCATATCAATTTAAACAAATTAAGAAGATTTTTTATGTTTTAATGATTGTTGCAGGTATTATTATTTTATTTTTTTTCATTAAATATTATTTGCAAAAGAGAAAGAGTAATGCTATAGTAATTGATACTGAGGAGATTGAAGAAAATGAAAACGATTGAATTTGAAATAGAAATGCAAAATGGTAAGATAATGAAGGGAGAATTATATCCTGAAGTAGCACCTATTACTGTGGAGAATTTTGTTAATTTAATTAATAAAAACTTCTATGATGGATTGATTTTTCATAGAGTAATTGCTGGATTTATGATTCAAGGTGGAGGTTATGATGCTAATTTTAAAGCTAAGGATTGTCCATCAATTAAAGGTGAGTTTAACAGCAATGGAATAAAAAATGAATTGTTACATACTAGAGGTGTTCTTTCTATGGCTAGAACTATGGTTAAAGATTCAGCTAGTTCTCAATTCTTTATTATGCATCAAGATGCACCGCATTTAGATGGAGAATATGCAGCGTTCGGAAAGATAACAGAAGGATTAGAAGTTGTTGATGAAATTGCTTCTTTACCAACAAATTTTCAGGATGTTCCTTTGAATTTACCTGTTATTAAGACTATGAGGTTATTATGAGAGTATTTATTTTAGAAAATTGTCCTTATTGTAAACGAGCTATAAATTATATTAATCGTTTGAAAGCAGAAAATAAGCAATATCAAAATATTGATATTGAATATATAGATGAAGTAAAAGAAAGTGAATTGGCTGATTCTTATGATTATTATTATGTGCCTAGTTTTTTTGATGGTAATCGTAAATTGCATGAAGGTGCAATTAAGGAAGAACAGGTTAAGAAAATATTTGATGAATATTTAGGAGGAAAAAAATGAATATATTAGTAAGTGGAGGAGCAGGTTATATTGGAAGTCATATCTGTGTTGAACTGTTG
>CAZWZD010000185.1:1718-4049 GCA_964638235.1 uncultured Erysipelotrichales bacterium | reverse complement strand
CATACCTAGTATTTTATTTAAAAAATCAGTAATTGATAAAATCGATACTAAAGATTCAAGTATAGGTTTAATAAGTATTCCTAATAATTTTTTAATTATTAATAAGATAATAAACAAAATAATAAAATTTATAGCTGGATCTAATTTGATACCTTGCAAAGTGAATGTAAAATTTTTTTGAAAAGATAAATAATAGGCTAAAAAGAAAGCCAAAAAACTTGCAAAAATATTGTATAATCTGGCAATAAAACCATTCTTATAACCATTTATAGCAAAGATTAATAATAAGATAATTAAAATTATATCTAAATTTAAGAAATTAAATACAAAATCCATAAATATCACCTAAAATATTATAACAAAAGAAAATTGTACTGTCAAAATTCTAAAATTTATGTTAAAATATAACTGAGGTGATTAATTGTGGAACCAATAAAATTAAAAGTAAAGAGTAATACAATTGAAAAAATGCGAAAGTATTACGATAGTCAAATGGTTCCATGTGATGACACTACTCTTTTATTCAAAGCACAGACTATTGGATGTGAGATCAGTGTAAAAGCTGATGGGACAGTTGAGTTAACTGGCCAAAATGCATTAAGAGAAGCACAGCATTGGTCTAAAAGGATCAAAAAACAAATTGCTTCCTTGAATCAAGGAAATGATGTATATACTTTGCATCATATTGGCTCAGCTGAAACGGGATCAGCCGATTATTTGGGACCTATTTGTGTTGTAGCATGCCATGTCACTGCGGAAGATGTAGCATGGATTAGAAGTTTAGAAATTGGTAGTGTTGGAAATCTAACCAGTAAAGAAATTGTTCAATATGCCAAACTTTTAAAAGATCGCTTAATTTATAGCTTATTGATTTTAGATAATTCGCATTACAATAAAATGATAAGTGAAGGGGCGAATCAAGCGAATATTAAAGCAAAACTATATAATCAGGCAATTGTAAATGTGATGCAAAAAGTAAAACAAAGCGTAAAAGTCAAAGTCATTACTCAATTTGTATCGCCTAAAACTTATTTTAATTATTTAAAAAATGAAGTGATTGTTGTAAAGGATTTAATGTTTGAATCAAACGCTGAAGAACAATACATGGCAGTATTAGCGTCAGAAATCCTTTCTCGTTATGCATATTTACAATATTTTGCAAATATGTCTAAGAGTTTAAAAATGAATCTTATAAGAGGTACTAGTACTAACGTTGATAATGTAGCTGCTCAAATTGCTACTAAGTATGGTCCAAAAATGTTAAACAAGGTCGCAAAACTGAACTTTACAAACACCAAAAGAGTGAAGTCACTCATATCGGAAGCATAAAATGAGGTAAATCAAAGAGATTTACCTATTTTATTTCTAATTCAAATTTCTCTATTTTTTTATACTCCACACCAGCAGCATTTAGCATTCTTTTTGCTGCTAAATCACTAGGTGTATGATTATATTTATCATCTTCATATATAATCTTAGATATACCACTTTGAATAATTGCTTTTACACATTCATTGCAAGGAAATAATGAAACATAGATACGACATCCTTTAAGATTTTGAGTGCTGTTCAATATAGCATTTAATTCAGCATGAACAACATATGCATATTTAGTATCATATAGTTCCCCTTCTCTTTTATTCCAAGGAAACTCTTTATCATCACAGCCCCAAGGCATACCATTGTATCCAACCCCTACTATCTTATGATCAGGTGTTACAATACACGCTCCAACTTGAGTGTTAGGATCTTTAGAGCGATAAGCAGAAAGCTTAGCTACACCCATAAAATACTGATCCCAATTAATGACTCTATTCATTAGATTTCTCCTTTCAATTCTTTGATTTTTTCTTCCATATATTCTGGCAATTCACTATCAAACAGCATATCCTGATGAGTTGCAGGATGAACAAAACCTAACACTTTTGCATGCAAATACTGTCCATGACTTTTATCATCTTTTTTCATTCCATAAATTGGATCACCATATACTGGATAACCAATATAAGCCATATGCACACGAATTTGATGAGTTCTTCCAGTTTCCAAACTACATTCAATAAGTGTCATTTTATCAAATCTTTCTAAAACTTTAAAATTTGTAATAGCTTCCTTACTGTTTTTATCAGTACAGCACATTTTCTTTCTATCTTTTTGATCTCTTCCTATTGGTGCTTCAATCCTACCCTTGTTATGAGGTATAACACCATGAACTAAAGCTATATATTTTCTAATAACACTATGATTAGCAAGCTGCTCGCTTAATGATTTATGAGCAATATCGTTTTTAGCAACCATCAATAAACCGCTTGTTTCTTTATCAATTCGATG
>CAZWZD010000185.1:0-1708 GCA_964638235.1 uncultured Erysipelotrichales bacterium | reverse complement strand
TTCCTGGTCTTTGAACTCCATTAATTCCAGACAAATCATGACAATGATATAACAAAGCATTAACTAAAGTTCCTGTATATATGCCTGATGAAGGATGGACAATCATTCCAGATGGTTTATTTACAACAATAACATCACTATCTTCATAAACAATATTTAACGGAATATTTTCTGGAAGGATATCAGTTGAAACAGGATCATCAATCGTTACTTCTAAACAATCATTTTCAATAACCTTATAGCTTGTCTTTAAAACTTTATTATTTAATTTAACATTTCCCTTCTTTACAATATCTTGAACTTGCGTTCTAGAAAAATCAGGAAAACTCTTTACCAAAAACTTATCTAATCTTTGTCCTTGATCTTCTTTATTTACAATGACTTTGATAATTTCCATGCCTTATACTCCTCAACACCTAATTCTACAATCAACAAAAACACACCAATAACAATTGCCATATCTGCAATATTGAAAACAGGATAATCATATCCAAAAATAACAAAATCCAAAAAATCACGCACATAGCCAAACATAATACGATCGGCTAAATTTCCAATCATACCACTTAAGATCATCACTAAACCAAAACGTGTTAATTTCTGATATTCTTTACTATAAATAAAATAATAGATGATACCAATAGCAGCAATAAAAGAAATAAAATAGAAAAAAACTAATTTTCCACTCATAATTCCCCATGCAGCTCCTATATTTCTTACATATGTAAAGTAAAAGAATCCATCAATAACAGTATATCCAGAACCTATATAAAAGTTTTTATCAACAATATACTTTGTCAACTGATCTCCTGCCAATATAACAACAAAAGTAATAATATATAAAATTATAGACTTCTTTGTAATCTTAAAATCTTTCATTTTCATCACCTTGCTACATTATAGCAAACAATTATACATCTTACAAATAAAAAATAGATTGACTTTAAAATCAATCTATTTTATGTAATTTAAATAGTAATCTAATAAATTAATTTCTAACTGATTATATTTTTCATCCAGTTCATTAAATATAGGACCATCATTTAAAAGCAATTCTAACAACTTTTCTCTTTCGTCTTGTGAAGCAGGAATATGACTATTAGGAAATAATTGAGTTGCTTCTAATAGTATTTCTGCCATAGGTTTTACACCTAATGAATTTAAAGCCTGATACGTTGCTTCATGATGATTACTAGCTTCACTCAAAAAGAACTGTTCTAGTCCTCCTTCATTAATCTCTGATTCAAAATCCATTACAAAATATAAAACTTTTTCTTTCTCATTAAGTTCATCTAAAGAATTTCCGTAATGACATTTTTTAGATAAAAACTTATATATTTCATTTACCTTCTCTTCATTATCTTCTAATTCTAATATATCATTCCATGTTTTCTTTTTAAAAAACTTCATTTCATAGCACCTCTTTAGTATTCTAACATAAACATTAGTTTCAAGAAATAAATGCTTTAAAATTTGACAATTTTCCAAAATACTTCACATTGATTTACATAATTTGGAATAAATAATATTCTTAAAATCTTATATTATTAATTCATTTCTTCATATATTCCACTAACATATATTTCAATTTTATTAGATTTTTTTAATCTTTCAATTGCTTCATTTAACCTCTGTCCTTTTATTTCTAATGCAAAATGATATTTTCCCATAACTTTCCTAGTTGGCTGAGAAGATATAGAAATAATTT
>CAZWZD010000184.1:0-4146 GCA_964638235.1 uncultured Erysipelotrichales bacterium | reverse complement strand
CATTTAAATAATCTGCCCTAATCTGTTTAAACTCTTCTCTTACTTCTCAATTTGGTATCTTTAATTCATAGCTTTCTATTATTCCATCAAAGGCATAGCTGATATGTGATATTGTCAAATATCCACTATTCACAAATAATCCCCATAATGATTCTATTGTTTTTAACTCAAAGAATGATGTTGAAAGATTAATTGATGTTATCAACTTACCTTCAGTAATAAGCGTGTTGTATTCATCCAATAATTCTTTTTTTGCTCATTATTCACATTAATATTTTTTATACATTCTCTTATCATTTTATTTGATGAAGCATTGATCCAATATGGCTTTAATATTCTATTTGAAGCATAATTGATAATAGACCATGGATTATAAATGTCTATGTTTCCTATATGATAGCCATCGTACATATTTCTAACATTATCATCCAATTTAAGTCCATAATATTCTAAAAGTTCTTTAGTTTCTTCTTCAGTGAAGCCAAAATATGAACATAAATAATGATCTTCAACAGTGCATACAGTTGGATTGTTTAACCCTGAAAATATGCTTAGCTCTGCACACCTACCAGTGTCCTTCACAACTCTCTGTATTCCTGTCAATACTGCTCTTTCAAGATATTCATTGTCTTTTAATGATGAGGAAAGAAGCATCGATAAAGTATCATGAATATCTTCATAATATTGATTGACTCTCTCTTCGATTGGTGTATCATACTCATCAATTATAAGTATGACTTTCTTCTGATAGTAGTCATATAGTTTTTTAGTTAAGAACTTTAAGGAATTATCTATATATACAAAGTTTTCTTCATCTGTTAATGATTTTCTTATTAGCTTATAATCTTCAGTATCAAATTCATCCATATTTTTAAAAATATACTGATACTTTTGATAAATACTTTTTACTGTATAACTGATATATCTAACATTTCATTTAAAATTTCCTTTGCAGTCTTTAAAAGAAATACTGTTGGAAAAGTATTCATAAACATAGTCATGTTCATTGTTTTACCAAAGCGTCTTGATCTAGTTATTAGTGTAACTTCATCATTTGCTTCTATTAATTCTTTAATCAGCATTGTCTTATCAACTAAATAATTATCAGTTAATATCATTTTTTTGAAAGTCACTCAATCCTTTTCCTATCTTTTTCACATCTATCATCTCTTTTCTATAAACTCTATTTTTATAAAATTATAATAGAAGAGTTGAAAATCGTCGTTAGAAGTTTTGTCCAATATGTGAAGCTTTACATTAAATCCAATAAAAAATGAGAATAACTTATATTATTCCCATTAGTATTCAGCACTTAAATTATATTCACTAATTAGTTTTTGATAAACTTCTTCAAACTTCTGCTTTACTTCATCATTAGAACATAAACTAAACTGAAAAGCCATCCCATCTACAAAATGATCAAATTTATATTTATTACCATTCGAAAATGTATATGTTTTTTCATTTTTTGCTTCATCTAAAGCATTAAGGATATTTTTATCACCAGAATTTTTATCAAAATAATAAATATCAATAGTAATTGTATCATCAGTATTACTATAATAAGAAGCAATTTGAGTTACTCCAAATGAAGTTACATCTTCACCTTCTTGAATAAGAACATAGTCTTCATGTTCAATAGCTCCATTCTCTCTAAAATAATTCAAGACTCCTTTTGCTGTCCAATCATCAAAAGTAACAGCCTCTTCATTATTGTTATTTGCACTATCATCTTTAGTACCTATTGTTTCATCTTGTTGATTTTCATTATCGTTTTCATTTATTTTTGTAGCATCACCAGTTCCACATCCAAATAAAACTGATAATGTTAATAAACTCATTAAAAATTTTCTCATATCTATCCCATCCTTTTTTACATTATACATGAAAGTAAAAGTAAAGTAAAATGGGATTTAACTTACTTTAATCTTCTTTAAATTTCTATTTAACATAAACACAGCAAAAGCAAAAGCAACTAATTCTGATATCCAAAATGCATACCATACAGCATTTAATCCACCTATATTTCCTAATAAAATAATAAATGGTATTAAAACAATAATTTGTCTTATTGCAGTACTAATCATATTAACAGTACCATTACCTAATCCAGAAATAATATAACCAACAATCATAGTCACAGAAGCAAAAACAAAAGTTATAGAAATAATACGCAAACCAGGTATACCAATTGCTAACATATTCTCACTAGCATTAAATAAATTTAATAATGGTTGAGTAAATATCATAAAAATAAAAGTTCCAATCAAGCCAATAGCTCCACCAGATACAATAGATGTTTTACATGTTTCCAACACTCTATCTTTATTTTTGGCACCAAAATTATATCCAATAATAGGTAAAGAACCTTGTCCCAATCCATTCATAGGCATAAATAAGAAAGATTGTAATTTAAAATAAACACCAAAAAATGCTACTGCACTTGAAGAATAATCCATCAATATACCATTAACCAATGAAACCATAACACTACCAAAAGCCTGTGTCAATATCGTTGGAGCACCAACTCTATATATATCCTTTAAATCTTTTAAAGAAACTTGAAATCTGTGAAAAATAAAATGAATTTCTTTATTCTGCACATAATTTAAAATTAATCCAATTACAGCAGCAAACCATTGTCCTAAAACAGTAGCTATAGCAGCTCCTGCAATTCCTAATTCAGGAAAACCAAAATAGCCAAAAATTAATATAGGATCCAGCATCAAATTTACAATTGCTCCAGCAATCATTGCCAGCATGCTAGAAAAAGTTCTACCAGTAGCTTGCAACAATCTTTGAGTCAAAGTTCCTAAAAATATTCCCGAACAATAAACTTGACATATATGCAAATAAGTTGTACCAAGTCTTAATGTTTCTTGATCATTTGTAAATTGACTTACAAAAGCTTTTGTTCCAAACAATCCCCATACAACAAAAACTAAAGAACTTAAAACCGTTAATCCCAAACCTAATGTAGCAGCTTTATTAGCCTCATCAAACTTTTTTTCACCTAATTTTCTAGAAATCAATGCATTAACTCCAACTCCCGTTCCAACTGCAACTGCAATTTGAAGAATTTGTGCAGAATAAGCTATTGAAGTTGCTGTCAAAGCATTTTCACTAATTCTCGCAATAAAAATACTATCCACAATGTTATATAAAGACTGAACTAGCATAGATATCATAATTGGTAATGACATACTAATAACTAATTTCTTTATAGGCATATAACCCATCTTATTTTCTTTCATCTTCACCCCTCCAAAAATAAAAAGCCCTATAATTGGACTTACGCATTTGCTACACATCGCAATTATTTTACATTTTTCAATTATTTTTTTCAATATTTTTATTCATAATTGATTTTTTATTCTAACTACACTCATTATTAATTTCATATAAAAAACTCCTATTTCTAGAAGTTCTTTAAAATTTCTCATAGTGAATCTTATCGTACAACAAATTATCAAGTTGATGAGGTTTTACTTGTTTATTAATTACTCCCAATGATAGGATAGCTTCTAATTTATATTCTTCTGGAAAGTTTAACAAATCTCTTAAATATTCTTCTGTAGATTGATTCTCAGATTCTCTCAATCTTCCTTGAATCCAGCAACTTCCAATTCCCAAATAATCAGCCATCAAATGCATATTACTCATAACTATACTACAATCTTCAACCCAAACATCAGATTTTTTACTGTCACCAATAACTACTATCGCACAACCAGCTTTTTCAAGCATTTTAGATGAACCAATCCTGCATTTAGACATCTTCATCAACATTTTATGATCTTTAACAACGATTAATTCCCATGGTCTTATTCCTCTAGAAGAAGCAGATAATAAACCAGATTGTATAACTAAATCTAATTTCTTATTATCAATTGCTTCTCCAGTATAATTTCTAATACTTCTTCTTTTACAAAATACATCCATCAATTCCACTTTCATCACCCATTTTTATATTACGAAATCAAAATCCATTTGTCAAATTGAACTATTTTACTATTTCTAAAGATTTCTCTTTTAAAATATTACAAATAGGCTTAACCAGACAAATTAAATAAATAATATATGTAGTAAAAAGTAATAATTTAGAAAAAGTATTCATCACAACTACAGTATCAAAAACTATTAACC
>CAZWZD010000183.1:0-4150 GCA_964638235.1 uncultured Erysipelotrichales bacterium | reverse complement strand
ATGAAAAAGCAAATGAAGCTGTAAGTGCTTTTAATTTCTTTAAAACTGTTGATGAAATTACTGAGTCAAAAGCTTTAGATACAGATTTAAAAACGTGGGCAAATGCTCAAGGATGGAAATTATCTAATGAAGATGAAGCAGTAGATATTAGTGTTGATTATGATTTTGATCCAGAAACAATACAAGAAGGTGTTTATAAAGTAACTTTCTGGACAACTGGTAGAGAACTTAAAGTTCATACAACTGATTTTATAGAAGAAGGTCAAGAGGTCGGATTGACTTTCTATCCAGAAGATATCCATGTTATGGAAAAAATGGTGTTTTAGATGAAGAAGTTTTCTCAATTAGCTCTTCCATATATTATATGGAGCATTATTATGTTGCTGTTACCGATGGCATTGATTGTTTTCTATGCTGTTACAGATAGTGGCAACAGCATCATTAACTTTAGTTTTACTTTAGATAATTTTAGAAAGTTTTTTACCGACCCAGATTTTTTATTGATTTTATGGAGATCAATAAGCATTGCAATTAAGACAACAATCATCTGTATGATGATTGGTTATCCAGTTGCTTATTTTATATCAAAATGTAGTGATAGAGTAAGAAATATTCTTGTTTTGATTATTACTTTACCAATGTGGATCAATATGTTAGTAAGAACGTATGCTTGGATAGGTATATTATCACAAGGAGGTCTTATTTCTTCTTTATTGAGTATGCTAGGTTTTGAAAATGTTGAATTGCTTTACAGCGAGGGAGCAGTTTTATTAGGAATGGTTTATAATTTTATTCCTTTTATGATTTTACAGATTAATACATCATTATGTAAGATGGATAAATCATTATTAGAAGCGAGTTCTGATTTAGGAGCTAATCCATTTCATACATTTTGGAAAGTTACTTTTCCTTTATCTTTACCAGGAGTTATTAATGGGATTGCTTTAGTTTTCTTGCCTGCTGTTAGTTCTTTCTTTATTCCAAAATTGCTTGGTGGAGGACAGTATTTCTTGATTGGTAATGTAATTGAAAATCAATTTATTACTGTTGGAGAATGGAACTTTGGTAGTGCTATTTCTGTAATAATGGCTATTATTATGATGGTTAGTATGTATGCTGTAAGACGTGTTGAAGATCGTAATACTGGTAAAAGGAAGGGGAAAAAGGCATGAAAAAAGAAAATCGACTCATTGGAAGAACTTTGACTATCTTAATAGTGTTATTCTTCTATTTGCCAATTGTTTTTATGATTGTTTTCTCTTTCAACTCATCTAAATCATTAACTCATTTTACTGGCTTTAGTTTAGAATGGTATACAAGAATGTTAAAAAATAGTTCCATGATGGAATCTTTATATACAACAATTGTTGTTGCAGTTCTTGCTACTATTATATCAACAATTGTAGGTACAATTAGTGCGATTGGTTTATCAAAATCAAAAAAGATTGTTCATGATCTAATTATGCAAATAAATGACTTTCCCATCATGAATCCTGAAATTGTAACTGCAATTGGTTTAATGCTTTTCTTTGTAACATTGGGAATTGAAAGAGGATTTATGACAATGTTATTAGCTCATATTGCTTTTTGTATTCCGTATGTTATTTTAAGTGTAATGCCCAAAATACGTTTATTAGATCCTAATCTCGCAGATGCAGCAATGGATCTAGGTGCAACACCTTGGCAGGCACTTATAAAAGTTATTGTTCCTCAAATTATGCCAGGTATCTTTTCAGGAGCATTGATTGCTTTTACAATGTCATTTGATGATTTTATTATTTCCTATTTCGTAACTGGTGGTGGAATTAAGAATTTGAGTATTATGGTTTATACAATGAGTAAGCGTGTCAATCCAAGTATTAACGCTATATCAACATTGATTGTAGCTGTAATAACAATAGCTCTTATTATTGTTAACATCATTCCTATTATTAAAGAAAAAAGAGGAAAATCAAAAGAAGTATCTTCAAGACATAAGAAAACAAAATTTGTAGCAGCATTTTTAGTTGTTGCTGTTGTTATTTCAACAATTGTTTTTCGTTCTTCTACGCAAGCTGGAAAATATGAAGGTCAAACTTTACATATTTATAACTGGGGAGAATATACTGGAGAGAACATCATTGCTGAGTTTGAAAAGGAAACAGGTGCTAAGGTTGTCATGGATTTATTTGACTCTAATGAACAGATGTATATTAAAGTAGCTAATGGAGAATCTTATGATATTTTAGTTCCAAGTGATTATATGATTGAAAGATTAATTCAGGAAGATTTACTTCAAAAATTAGATCAATCAAAATTAGATTGTTTAGATTTAATAAATGATGATGTCAAAGGTTTACCATATGATGAAAATAATGAGTATTCTATACCTTATTTTTGGGGAACTGTAGGTATTGTATATGATAAGACAAAAGTTTCTGAGGAAGATTTAGAAAATGAAGGATATAATATTTTTAAAGATCCTAAGTATAAAGGTGATATTTATCTTTATGATTCAGAACGTGATTCATTTATGATGGCATTAAAAGCATTAGGATATTCAATGAATACAAACGATGACAATGAATTACAAGAAGCTTATGAATGGTTAGTTGAATGTGTTCAAACAATGGAGGCAGAAATTGTTACTGATGAAATTATTGATAACATGGTTCAAGGAAGAAAGGCATTAGGATTGATATATTCTGGTGATGCAACTTACGTTATGTCTGAAAATGAAAATATGGGATTTTATATGCCAGAAAGTGGAACTAATCTTTGGTCTGATGCTATGGTTATACCTAAAAATGCGAAAAATGTAGAATTAGCACATGAATTTATTAATTTTGCTACAAGTTTTGATGGTGCATATGACAATTCTTCATATGTAGGATATACTTCTGCTAATGTAGAAGTTATGGATGAATTAAGTATAACAGATTTCGCTGGAATTAATGCTTATACACCTAGAAGTGATAATCCAAATGATGAAGTCTTTAATTATGATGAAAAAACAAGAAAAATCATTTCTAACTATTGGTCAAAAGTGAAAATTGCAGCATCTAATGCTAAATAAGAAGAAGGAACACTTCTTCTTTTTATTAAAATAATACATTTTTAAAGAATGCTATGTTAATATAATAATGGTGATTATATGAAGAAATATGAACAAATCTATTTAAAATTCAGAAATGATATTATTGAAGGGTACTTAAAAAAAGATCAGCCTTTACCTAGCATTAGAGAAAGCTGTGAGTTATTTAAAACTAGTCAAACAACGATTGAACACGCTTATGGGAAATTAGTTACAGAAGGTTATATAACAAGTGTTCCTCAAGTTGGATATTTTGTAAGTATTGAAAAAGAAAGAGTTCAACTGCATAAACAAATCGATCAATATCAAATAAATACTAAACCTATACATTATATTTATGATTTTCGTTCGCAAACTGTTTCACAGGATAGTTTTGAAATAAATACTTGGAAACGTTATTTAAAAGATATACTAGATGATATGAATAATATGTCTACTTATGGTGATAGTCAGGGAGAATATGTGCTAAGGCAAGCACTGTGTCAGTATGCATATAAAGTAAGAGGTGTTTTAGGTCATCCAGATAGGGTTTTAGTAGGTTCAAATTATCAATCTTTGTTATTTATATTATGCAGCTTGTTTAAAAGAAATATTGTTATAGGAATGGAAAATCAGGAAGATTCACAAGCAAAAAGAGTGTTTGAATCTTATGGTTATGAAGTTATTATTGTAAACAGTACAGATGAAGGGATAGATTTAAAAGATTTAAAAAAATATAAAATAGATGTTTTATATATAAATAGTGCTTCTGGTGGAAAGAAAAAAGTGGCAATGAATAATAAGTTAAGAAATGAAATTATTCAGTATACAACAGATTATAATATTTTAATTATAGAAGATGATTATAATGGTGAATTAACATATCACTCAAAGCATCATCATGCAATTCAAGGTTTTTCTTCAGCCGATAATATTATATACTGTGGCTCATTTTCCAGATTGCTGTTGCCATCACTTAGAATTAGCTATTTAGTTCTTAATCAGAAATTTTATAATATATACATCAAACATAAAGCACAATATGGACCAACTGCTTCTAAATTAGAACAGCTAGCATTTTCAAGATATATTGTAGAT
>CAZWZD010000182.1:0-4159 GCA_964638235.1 uncultured Erysipelotrichales bacterium | reverse complement strand
TAGTCCATTATATGTTGTTCTGCTCGGCTCTGCTTCTTGTTTTTTTCCTAATAAATAATTAATTGCAAGCACTACTAACCAAATTATTATGACAATAAGTATTTTATTTTTATGCTTTTTGAAAAAATTTCTAATTTTTAATCTGAGTTTTAGAAACATTTTTTCCTCCTATTCTTCTACACTATTAACTCTAAATGACATTTCATAATCATTATAATCATATTCGATTATAACAAATGTTGTTTGGTCTAACTCTTCATCGTCTTCTAATTTTGGCCTAAATATGTCTGTTAATGTTGTCCATACTACATACATATTTCCAGTTTTATCATTTCCTAATCTTTCAATATTGTCATAAGTTATACCTAATGTAGATGAATCAAGATATTTTTTTGCATATTGCGTAAAATCTTCTAAAGTTGGAAAATAATTATTTTTAAAATCTTGATTTAGTACATTGTAAGCATCCTGATATCTTTCTTCTTCTATATCTTCAAAAAATATACCAATATATCTTTTCATTCTTTTAGTTTCTGATTGTGTACTTTCGATTTCTTCTTTTTCTAATTCTTCTCTTTCCTCATCTGTTTCTGGTTCAATATATGAGGTATTATCATTACTTTGTTCTTTGGGTTTTATTATCATCATTATTATTATAACACTAGCAATCATGATTATAGCAGCTATATTCATGATTGCTAGATATTTTTTATTATCTTTATTTTTCTTTTTAATGATACTCATCTCCCCTATTATAATTTACAGTCCATCAATATATGTATCTATATCGCTCTTTGGATCAGAACTTCCTGCAGCTTTATATTGATCATGTGTTGAATTAACTGCCTGTGCAAAATTTCTGACTTGTATTGCAGTTATAACTTTTTTCTCGTCATCAGTCCAGTCATAGCTGTGTTCTACTCCATCTGTACCTATAAGCTTGTGTTGACTATTAAAATCAAGATTTTCATTTAAAGCTTCATTTTGTAAAGCTAATAAATTCTGAGCTCCTTGAGCAGTATTTATATCATAATTTACATCAGGTACTCCTGCAAGTCCGGTATGTGCTGTAGTTGGTAATCCAGCTAACGCTGAAGTTATTGCATTATTTAGCATATCCATATTTATACCTATTAATGAATTTGCATAATTTTTCAATGCATTTCTGTTTGTTGTATTACTCTGGAAATTTTGATATTGCAAAGTATTATTTTTAGATAATAAATTTGAGTATCTTTTTAAATCTTGCTCCACTGATTGTAATTGCTGTTGTGTTGCTTTTCTGTCCTTTGGATCTAAATATGCATTTCCTATTTGATATCCAGCTATTCCAGCTTGAAGAGCTTTTGCTGGTGTATTTGCACCTAATTCAAATCCAAATGCTGCAGCACCAACACCAACAGCTCCTGTCTTTTTCACTACTGTTTTTCCTACATCTACTACTTTTGCTGCAACTGGGTGAGCTGCTTTATTAAATGGTGTTCCTGAAACTTTTTGTTGAATATTTTTTCCAAATTTCGTATTTGCAACTGCTTTTCCACCTGTTGAAGCAGCTTTTTTGCCTACATTTCCTAGCGTTCTTACTATTTCCATTGCAGCTATTGTCTCGCCTAATGATGAAGCTTCTTTAAATCCAAATATCTTTTTAATAATATCCTCTGCAGTCCAAATAAATGACATGCAAATTATAGCTAAAAGCATTTTTGCAAGAGATGGTGAGGTAGCTAATATATCTAAAACACTTCCTATAAATACTAAATATATTATTACATGAAAAGGTTGTATTAAAACATTAAACATAAATTCTTTCATCCATGTGTTTAATGCCTGTGCTTGACCATCTTTCATTTTATCTATTGAATATGTTATTGTTATTAATGGTGAAATAATTATTAAGAAACCAACTGTTAACATACGTTTAATATATGCAATAACAAATGCTGTAGTCATACCTATTAGAGCAAAATAAACTATTAGAGCTGCCCATGATTTTGTTGCTCCCCCTGTTACTACATCATAAGCTAATTCTGTTACAACTCCATCTCCAATTGTTACTTCACTTGCTTGTTCAAACATTGCTACTAACGCAGAATTGGCTTCTAATGTAAATATTATTATATATCCTAGGAAAAATAATAATGCAAAACTTGCTGCCCAGTCAAATAACATTTTTTTGTATTTTGCTTGATCTGATGCCACTGTTGATATTGCCATTCTAATTCCTACATATATTAAAACAACTAATAGAATAATTACAGACAATATTCTTAATATGTAATACCATGTTGCGATATTACTTCTCATTACGTATATAACGCTACTGCTATCACCACTTAAATCGAAGAAATTTATATTTGTTAATCCGACTCTATTAAAGAACACATCATCTGGCGTTACAAATCCTTCTATTGAACTTCCTCCCAGTGAAGCTATTAAAGTTAGGATTCCTTGAATTGCCATTCCTATTAATAATAACGGGATTTGAACTACTTTACTAATTATTCCAACAACACCATCAACAAATGTACCAATTCCACCGCCTATTTTCTCAAGCAATGTATCTTCTTCTGCATTATCAAGTGAATCGACTGTAGTTGTCGTTGCATTTGATACATTTATTGCAAAAATATTGACAATTGTTATTATTACTATTATCACGCATAATAGTTTTTTTAACTTTTTCCTCATTTCTCTTCTCCTATTTCAATAACTTTTTAGCTGGCATATATTCAGACATTGAATGAATTGATGACATTTTTCTCATTCCGAATATATTTTTTACTATTTTTTCTGCTCTTGATAACATCGCAAAGAATATTACTGCTAGCAATGGTGCTACAGAAAATATTTCATTTGCTGATACTATAAATACTAAATACACAGCTGCATGTAGTGGTTGCAAAGCTGCATTTACAGTATACTCTCTAAACCATTGAGAAAATATTCCTGATTTTCCACCTTTTCCTGATATTTTAGTTTTTGTAATTGAATATGTTGCAGCTATTATTGGTGAGATAACTATCAAAAATCCCATTGCTAATAGCCTTCTTGAGTATAATATAAAAAATTTAATTTGATAAAATGTTAATACTATATACATAATTACTGTTGCAACATAAGACCATCCTGATTTTATATTTAATAAATTTAAAGCCTGCCATAATATACTTTTTTCAAATCCTTCGCTAATTAACCTTTCTTTTACTATACACAACATATCTACAAGTCCACCACAGAATAAATTTATTAGTCCAATTATATATGGTAAAAGGAATAATAATGCCATACTTACTATCCAGTCTTTAAGCATTTCTTTATATTTTGCCATTGATGATGCAACTGTTGATACTGCCATTTTTATTCCTATATAAATAAGTATAAGCATATTTAATAATACAGCTAATACGCGTAGAGTTTGATACCATGTTGCTACAGATTTTTTTAATATTTGATTCACGTCACTATCGACTTCACTTTGTGGAGTAAAATAATCAGCATCAAATAAATCAATATTTCCAAAAACTGTGTCTTCAATAGTATACCAGTTTACTACAATCCCCTCATCATCTTCGCTTATAATTGTTTCATCTCCTCTTGTTGCTATCGTTATCAATGTTGATACCATTACAACTGGTCCTAGTATCATAGCTCCAACTGCTGATGCAAGTCCTGCTCCTAATGAAAATGATTCTTTTATTTCTTTTGTTTTATATCCTGCTGAAGTTGTAATATCTGCTTCTCCATCATCTCTATACTTCTTCCATGATTTTTCTGTGTATTGCATATCATCCATTGTTTGAGTATTGATATCATATTCAATATCAGTAGCATATATGAAATTAGGTACTAATGTATTAAATAATAATACAAAGATTATTATTCCAATTAGCTTGCTTTTCATTTCTTCTCCTTTTATTGATTATCTGACTGCATTGTTGCTAATTTATTCATATTTGTTTCGATAAACTCAAATTCTTTTTTGGTTGGTTGAATAGCTATAATTGCTGTATCTTCTCCAACTTTTAATAATCCTTCACCTCTTTGACATGTAGTTAAGAAATAAGCTTCACCATCGCTTAATTTAAATACCTTTTTTATGTATTGAATTTCTGATTTATCTTGTGCTAAGAATAATTTTGTTTCTGATGATGTTAAAACC
>CAZWZD010000181.1:0-4163 GCA_964638235.1 uncultured Erysipelotrichales bacterium | reverse complement strand
AATGAAGTTGAAACAAGAAGAGGAAAGAAACTTCATGATGGAGATATAGTTACATATGATGGCATAACTTGTATTGTTGAAAGTGTTAATTAAAGATATTTCTTTAAAAAATTTTCGTAATTATAAAGAGTGTTCTATCAGTTTTGATCCTTTTATGAATATATTTATACGTAAGAATGCTCAAGGTAAAACGAATATGCTTGAAGCTATTTATTTATTATCTTTATCTAAAAGTTTTAAGACTAATATTTTAGATGAAATGATTTATTTTAATGAAGAATTTGCTAGATTATCTACACATGTATCTACTTCAAAAAAAGATATATTATTAGAAATTATTATTTCTAAACTAGGTAAAAAAGCAATGATTAATTCTTCAGAGATTTCTAAAAGTAGTGATTATGTAGGATATTTGAATGTAGTTTTATTTGTTCCTGAAGATTTAATGTTAATTAAAGGAAGTCCTAGTAATAGAAGAAGATTTATGGATATGGAAATATCTAAAATATCTCCTATATATTTATTTAATTTAAATAAATATAAACGATTATTAAAAGAAAGAAATAAATATTTAAAGATTTTGCATGATAAACATTTAGATGCAGATTATTATCTTGAAGTTTTATCTGAACAGATGGCTAAACTTCAAGTAGATTTAATAAAAAGACGAGTTGAATTTATTGATTTATTAAATGAAATAACTAAAAAAATATATGCTTATATTTCTCAAAATAAAGAAGTATTATCTATTGCTTATAAATCTCATTATAAACAATATGACTATGAATTTATTTTAAATAAATATAAAGAACAATATTCTAAAGATATAAGATATTGTTCAACGAATATTGGTATTCATAAAGATGATATTGAAATCTGTTTAAATAATCAAAATGCTGGAACATATGCTTCACAAGGACAACAAAGAAGCATTGTTTTAAGTATCAAGATTGCATTATTAGAATTAATAAAAAAAGAAATAGGAGAATATCCTATTTTGTTGTTAGATGACGTTTTAAGTGAACTAGATGATTCTAGAAAAACAAAATTATTAAATTTAATACAAGATAAAGTTCAAACATTTGTTACAACAACTTCTATTGATGGTATTCACCATGAAGTTATTAGAAAAGCAAAGAAGATTTTTATCGAAAATGGTAGAATGGAAGGAGCAAACATATGGAAGAAAAAGTAGAACATAGTTATGATGAGTCTGATATTCAAGTTTTAGAAGGACTTGAAGCTGTTAGAAAAAGACCTGGTATGTATATTGGTACAACTTCTATTAGAGGATTGCATCATTTGGTTTGGGAAATTGTGGATAATTCTATTGATGAGGCATTAGCTGGTTATTGCAGTGAAATTAGAGTTATTTTAGAAAAAGATGATGTTGTTAAAGTTATAGATAATGGTAGAGGTATGCCTACTGGTATTCATGCGAAAACTGGATTAAGTACTGTTGAAACGATTTTTACTGTTTTACATGCTGGTGGTAAATTTGGTGGAGGCGGATATAAAGTTTCCGGAGGTTTACATGGTGTTGGAGCAAGTGTTGTTAATGCTTTAAGTGAATGGTTGGAAGTTTATGTTCATAGAGATGGTGAAGTATACTATCAAAAGTTTGAAAAAGGTGGAACACCAGTTGATACTTTAAAGATTATTGATAAATGTGATGATACTGGTACTACTGTTGTTTTTAAAGCAGATCCTTTGATTTTTGATGAAACAACAACTTATGATTTTGAAACATTAAATCAAAGAATTAGAGAGTTAGCTTTTTTAAATAAAGGTTTAAAATTAATATTAGAAGATCGTAGATTAGATACACCTAAAGTTAATACATATCATTATGAAGGTGGAATTAAAGAGTATGTTCAATATTTAAATAGAAATAAAACTCCTTTACATGAAGAGATTATTTATGTAGAAGATGAAGTTAATGATATAAAAGTAGAAGTCAGTATGCAATATAATGATGGATATCAGCCTAATATTTATTCTTTTTGTAATAATATCAATACTCATGAAGGTGGTACACATGAAGAAGGATTTCGTTTAGCTTTAACAAGAGTTATTAACAATTATGCAAAAAATAATAATTTTTTAAAGAAAGATGATGAATCATTAAGTGGTGATGATTGTAGAGAAGGACTAACTGCAATTATATCAGTTAAACATCCTGATCCTCAATATGAAGGACAAACAAAAACAAAATTAGGAAATGCAGAAGTAAGAAAAATTTCTAGTAATATTATTTCTACTGCTTTAGATAAGTTTTTATTAGAAAATCCAAACACTGCAAAAATAATCATGGATAAAGCCATTGTAGCAAGTAGGGCGAGAATGGCAGCTAAACGTGCTAGAGAAATGACGAGAAGAAAAACAGCCTTAGATAGTATTGCTTTACCTGGTAAGCTTGCAGATTGTTCTTCTAAAGATCCAACAGAGTGTGAAGTGTTTATAGTCGAGGGAGATTCAGCTGGTGGTAGTGCGAAGATGGGTAGAGATCGTAGGATCCAGGCAATCTTACCTTTAAGAGGTAAAATTTTAAATGTTGAAAAAGCAAGAATAGATAGAGTTTTAGGTAGTGATACTATTCGTTCAATGATTACTGCTTTTGGCACAGGTATTGGTGAAGATTTTGATATTAGTAAGCTAAGATATCATAAGATTGTTATTATGACCGATGCTGATGTAGATGGGGGACATATTAGAATATTAATGTTAACTTTCTTATATCGTTTCTTTAGACCATTAATTGAACAGGGATTTGTATATGCTGCTCAGCCACCTTTATATTTATTAAGGCATGGTAAAGAAGATCATTATTTATATAGTGATTATGAGTTAGATAAATTAAAAGAAGAATTAGGACCAAATGCAAAGTTTTCTATTCAAAGATATAAAGGTTTAGGAGAAATGAATGCAGATCAATTATGGGATACAACAATGAATCCTGAAAATCGAGTATTATGGCAAATTGATTTAGATGATGCTATGCAAGCAGATACTATGTTTGATATTTTAATGGGTGAAAAAGTAGAACCTAGAAGAGAATTTATACAAGAGCATGCTCAAGAAGCAGAATTAGACTTATAGTAAAGGAGAAAAAAGATGGAAGAACGTGGAATTAAAAAAAGACCTTTAACTCAAGAAATGAGAAAATCCTTTATTAGCTATGCAATGTCTGTAATAGTTGCTAGAGCATTGCCTGATGTTAGAGATGGTTTAAAACCTGTACAAAGACGTATTATTCATGGAATGAATGAATTAGGATGTTATAGTGATAAGCCTTATAAAAAATCTGCTCGTATCGTTGGAGAAGTTATGGGAAAATATCACCCTCATGGAGATTCTTCTATATATGAAGCATTAGTAAGGATGGCTCAGGATTTTAGCTATCGTTATATATTAGTAGATGGTCATGGAAATTTTGGATCTATTGATGGTGATGGAGCTGCTGCTCAACGTTATACTGAAGCAAGAATGTCTAAGATTTCTATGGAAATGGTTAGAGATATTAATAAAAATACTGTTGACTTTGTACCAAACTATGATGGAGAAGAAAGTGAACCTTCTGTTATGCCATCTCGTTTTCCAAATCTATTAGTTAATGGTACAACTGGAATTGCAGTTGGTATGGCAACAAATATGCCTCCTCATAATTTAGGAGAGGTTATAGATGCTATTATAGCTGTTAGTAAAGATCCTGATATTACAGTTATGGAATTAATGGATAATTATATTAAAGGACCTGATTTTCCAACAGGAGCATATATTTTAGGAAAAACAGCAATAAAAAAAGCTTATGAAACTGGTAATGGTTTAATTGTTATGCGTTCAAAAACGGATATAGTTGACATTCATGGTGGAAAAAAAGCAATTATTGTTACTGAAATTCCTTATATGGTTAATAAAGCAAGACTAATTGAAAAAATCGCTGAACATGTTAAAGAAAAACGTATTGAAGGAATTACTGATATTAGAGATGAATCTAATAGAGAAGGTATTAGAATAGTTATTGAACTTAGAAAAGATGTTCAGCCAGAAGTTATCTTAAATCAATTATATAAATTAACTGCATTACAGACAACTTTTGGTGTAAATTCAATAGCTTTAGTTAATAATGAACCTAAGACATTAGGATTAATTGAATTAATTAA
>CAZWZD010000180.1:0-4175 GCA_964638235.1 uncultured Erysipelotrichales bacterium | reverse complement strand
CCAAAAAAGATTCCGACAAATAAAACAGAAGACATAAAAAAAGAGTCATAAATTCAATATTTATGACTCTTTGAATATAAAATATCGGAATCTTTAAAATGTCGGAATACCACTTTCCCATTTTGCGATTGCCTGTCTAGAAACACCTAATTTTTCTGCTAATTCTTCTTGAGTTAAATGGTTCTCTTTTCTTAAATATAATAAATTATCACATAACATTTGTATCACCTATTTTATTATATCATTTTATATTTTTATAAACCACCAACTCTTTTATACAAAAAATGTTAATTTTAGTTGCTTTTTGATAAATAAAAAATTTTGAATACCCAAATACAAGTAAATAAAAGGGTATTCAAAATATTTTATTCATTATCTTTTTTACTCTTAGGTCTTCTTATTATAAAATCTCTCAATTCCTTTAAATTTAAGGGAATCAGTGGATAAAGATAAGGAACACCAAATGGCTTTAGTTTCATTAAATATATAAGTAATCCTATGTTAAAAATAACAAATCCATAAATATTAAAAAGAGAAATTGATAAAATCATCATTAATTTAATATATTTATTAGTCAAAGATAATTCATAGTTTGGAGTTGCAAAACCTCCTACAGCACTAATAGATGAAATCAATAAAATTTCTTCTGAAAACAATCCTAAATCAATCGCAAATTGTCCCAATAATATAGCTGCTATCATTCCCATAGCATTAGATATAGCTTCTGGTGTATGAATAGTTGCTAAACGCAGTAATTCAATAGATAATTCAACAATAATAACTTGTACAATAAATTCAATATTCCATTTCATAAAAGAAGATGCCAACATAAAGATAGGAACTAAATATACTGACAAAAATACAGCAGTTAAACGAATTAATCTTATAAAAGTTCCAATTAATGGAGCTTGTCTATGCTCTTCAACATGTTCAAGTATCTCAAATATCGTTGTTGGCAGCATCATTACCGAAGATGAAGTATCACAGATTATCGCAATATGTCCATGATCAATATGAGTAGCTACAATATCAGGTCTTTCACTATACCTTACCAATGGATAAGGATTATATCCCTGCTGTAAAATCAACTCTTCTAATGCTCTATCACTCATAATTAATTCTTGTGCTTTAATTTCTTTTATTCTTTCCTTTAGATTATTCAATATTTTATGATCAACTTTGCTTTCAATATATACAATTGCTATATCTAAAGGATTTTCAGTTCCAATCTTTTCACTAGAAAATATAATGTCTTTTCTTTTCATTCTTCTTCTAATAAGTCCAACATTATTTAACAATGATTCATTAAATCCATCTTTAGCTCCTCTGACACTCTTTTCAGTTTCTGGTTCATCAATAGAACGATTAGGATAATTTTTTGTATCAATTAAATATGTAGTTTCTCCATCGATAATAATACAATTTCCACTTGCTAGTGAGTACTGAATTTTATCTATTTCATTAGTACTTACTATATCAACATCACCCATATTTAAACAGTTTTCAAAATTCCTACCTTCTTTATTTTCTATTCCTTCTATTAACCTAGAAATCAGCTCATCTGAACATAAACTAGAATAAAAATATATATGAATGAGTCTGCCATAATAATTAAGTATGCGATGTTTTAAATCAAAAGATTTATTCATGATCTAGGCTTAAATATAATTGCCACAAAGAATGAAAACAATATTGCTGCTACTATCCCTGAAGCAGTTAAATCAAACATACCCATCGCTATACCAAATATACCATATTTTTCAGTTGCTGCCATAGCTCCATGCATCAAAGAATGCCCAAAGCTTGTAATTGGTATTAATGCTCCTGCATGAAATATTTCTATAAGTTTATCATAGAAATGAAACAAATCTAAAAACGAACCAATAACAACAAATAATGAACATATATGACCTGGAGTTAACTTTGTTTTTTCATAAATAATCTGTGCTAACAGACAAACAAAACCACTAAATAAAAATGCTAATAAATAAGTCATTCC
This sequence comes from uncultured Erysipelotrichales bacterium, assembly GCA_964638235.1. Lineage (GTDB taxonomy): Bacteria > Bacillota_I > Bacilli_A > Erysipelotrichales > Coprobacillaceae > MGBC113645. The sequence goes on along the minus strand of CAZWZD010000180.1, from coordinate 2,176 downwards.
ACTACCTCCAATGAAATTGCATGAGCCACACAAGGAATTGTTTCTTTTTGAAAAGTCATCATTGGTGAAAGTAATGCTCCAGTGGAAACAACTAGTATCCTCTTCATTTTTCTTTCTATTAACTGATGATATAAATATCCCATTGTTACTAAGGCACTGCACGCAACACCACTGCCACCTTGAAAAACTTCCTGATTTTTAGAATAGAGTATTCTACCACAATCATCTAGATTATCAGGATAAATATTGATTCTTGCAAACATCTCCATTAATAGTTTATGTCCATACTCAGATAAATCACCTGTCACTATTAAATCATAGTCTTTAAAACCTCGGTTTAAATCTTTAAAATGATTTTGAATTGTATCAAAAGCTGCTGGAGCCATTGCTCTACCCATATCATTAGGATCATTTTGGTTATAATCAATAACTCTGCCAAATGTAACTGATTCAATTTTAATATCACTTTTTTTATTTGATAAAAATGTTGCCACTGCACCAGTAGAAGTGAATGTTGTTGTATTTCTTTTCTGTATTCCATATTCAACTGGAAAGCGATACTGCCTTTCAGCAGTTGCATTATGACTAGCAACCAATGTCATAACATTATCTACATATTGTCCATCAATAAATATTGATCCTATGGCTGTAGATAAAGCAAAACCAGAACAGGCACCATAGATTGCAAATGATGGTTTAGCTATATCTCTTAACAAATAATGAAAAGTAACATTTTGATTTAATAAATCACTGCCAATATATAATGAAATATCACTGCTAGATAATTTTTCTTTTTCTAAACATATATTTAAAGCATCTTCTAACATTTTCCTTTCAGCCTGTTCATAAGAATCTTGATGACAATAATGATCTTCATATATTTTATCAAAATATTGCTTTAAAGGTCCTTCTCCCTCCATAACTCCAGCAGTTAATCCACTAGATGATATATAAACACCATTAATTAAACATGAATTACCAAAAAAGCGTGATAACATATCTAATCACTCCTAACACTGAAGATGAAACAATCCCATAAGTAATTACTGTTCCACCCAATTTAAACATATTGCTTCCTATTCCAAAAATTAACCCTTCACTTTTTGAATCTAATGCACTTGATGACATACTATTCGCAAAACCTGTTATTGGAATAAATGTTCCTGCTCCTGCTTTTTTTGCAATATTATCATAAATACCTAATCCAGTAAGCAAACAAGCTACAAAGACTAATGTAATCGTCATCATCGGAGTAGCTTCTTTTTGTGAACATTGAAATATATTCATATAAATTTCTAAAACAATTTGAGCTAAAACTCCAATAACTCCACCATATATAAACGCATTTAAACAATGTTGACCACTTTCACTCTTTGGTTTATTTTGATCAGCAATTTTATCATATTCTCTTGTATCCATGTTAATCACCTCAATAGTAGTCTTTACAAAAAATATATTTTTAAACAAAAAATGAAGAACATTTACTGTTCTTCATTAATTAATTGTTTCATAGATTACATTATCAATATTTTCTTTTGCCTGTTTTACAGCACTTTCGTTAGGCAACATATAATAAAGCTTGCTGTTTGGCATACAATATCCACCAGTCATCATTTTACCTGTACCATTTAAATAATAATTTTGCATTTCATATCCCTGCATATCGCTTAATTGTTTCTTGATAACTGTCATGATATCATCTGTACTCATATTTGTTTCAAATGTTCCATCTACTTCTTCTAATATTTCTTTATAATTTGAAATCGTATCAGCTATTATCAGCTTTTTAATAATCGCCATCATAACATCCTGCTGATTTTGAATTCTATGATTATCTCCCTCAGCATAAGCATATCTCTCTCTTGAAAATGCTAGTGCCATTGCTCCATCCATATGATTTTCGCCTTCATATATCGTTACTTCCTTATTAGTATGTGTTACAAATGTTTTATCACTGTAAACATCTATTCCACCTAATACGTCAACAACATTAACTAATGATGTAAAGTTAATTCTCATATAATAGTCTATATTTATATCTAATAAATTAGCTATAGTATTTACTGTTTCATTGACACCAAAAATTCCACTATGTGTAAGTTTATCTTTTGCTCCTTTAGATGCTAATGTGACATAGTAATCTCTTGGTATTCCTGTCATTAAGATTTTATGTGTA
>CAZWZD010000179.1:0-4180 GCA_964638235.1 uncultured Erysipelotrichales bacterium | reverse complement strand
AACCTCCTAAAATATATTTTCTATTCTTTTTATATAGATATTTCTACCATCTCTAGTAATTAAATCATAATCCTCCATTTCTTTTAAATAGCCATTAATTTTAGCTTGATCAACTTTTTTATTTGCTAATATTTTTAAATTTTCAATTGTTTGAGGATTATCATCTTTAATATATCCATTCCCCTCTTTATCAAAACTTGGATGATTTAACAAAGTATTCAAACAAGCAACAAAAGCCCATTTTAACTCCAATCTTACAACTTTATATTCCATTGTATCAAATAAAGCCTGAGGCATATAAAATCTCTCTTTCTCTTTATTGATTTGTTCAATTAATTCTTTACTAAAAAATCCCATACTTTTATCTCCTTTAATCTCTTATTCTTTTTGTAAACGTTGAAACATCATCAAAACCTATTCTTTCATATTCTTTAACAACATCTCTAACATGTTCACCAACTCGATCACTCGTATGACTATCACTACCAATAGTAATAATTCTACCACCTAAATCATAATATCTTTGAACTTGTTCAAAATTAGGAAAACCACAAGTTTTTAAATCTCTGTAACCTGACGTATTAACCTCTATTCCTTTTCCTTTAGAAATAAGAACCCTAAAAATTTCATCAATAATATCTTGATATAAATGATGTTCAACAGTTTTATCTTCATAAGGACCATACCTTACAATATAATCTAAATGACCTAATACATTGAAACAATCAAATGTTTTAACACATTCCAAAGTATTTAAGAAAAACTCTCTATGAGCTTCTTGCTTTGATTTATTTTTAAAATATTCACCATAGTAAAACTCTGTTTTATGAATAACATGAATGGACCCAATAACAAAATCAAAATCATAGCTATTAATAAAGTTATTGATTTCATCTATAAATTCAATATCTAATCCTATTTCTACACCTATTTTTATATTGATTTGATCTTTAAATTCTTCTTTTAATGTTAGCATTTCTTTAAAATAAGGTTCAACATCTAAATCAAAAGAATCAATTGGATATTCAAAATCTTTATGATCAGTAAAACAAATTTCATCTAATCCTTCTGCAATAGCTTTTAAAATATGTTCTCTTGGATCTGCCTTACTGTCACTAGAAAACTTTGTATGCATATGATAATCAATTTTTCTCATTTTCATCACCATTTACATTCTAACATTTTTTTAAACAATATAAAATACATATCATTTGTTTTTTTTAAATCAAAAGTGTATACTCATTATAGGTGATGGAGAGTGAACGAAATACACGACTTGATAATTCTATTAATGGACATTGCACTTCATAATAATAATACTTATGAAAACATTCAAGAAAGAATATCTATCAGTAATATTGATTTATTGATGAGTCTACTATTAAATCATCAATATATTACTATTCAAAATAATCAATATATATTAACAAAAAATAAAGATGAATATATAATTAGCGATATTTTTCTTCTTTATTTAAATCACATGCAATGTTCTAAATGTCAAAAATATGATAATTGTAATTTGACTTGTTTTTGGAATGGTCTAAAAGAAACCGTAATTGAATATTCTCAAATGTATACCTTAGAAGATTTAATAAATGGATATTGTTTCAATTAAAAAAGAACCTATTAAAAAAGTTCTTTTGTTGTATATGGGGCAAAATCTAATCTTATAAAGTATCCTTGATTATAACTGCATACTGGACAATTTGCTGGAACATTTGCAGATTCAATAATATTCCCACAATTTAAACACATCCAGTAACAAGTTTCTGTTGCATGATATAATGTTTTATCTTGTAGTCCTTTTAATAGATTACTAAAACGATTTCCATGCATTTTTTCTACTTCTGCAATTTTTCTAAAATCATTCGCAATTTTTGCATAACCTTCTTCTTGAGCAGTTTTTGCAAATGCTGCATATACATCTGAAAATTCCTCATATTCATTATGTGCAGCACTCTTCAATAACGCAATTAAATCATCATAAACATCTACTGGATAGCCAGCTTCTATTTCTATGGTATTTCCTGATAATTCTCTCAAATGATTATAAAAAACTTCAGCATGAGCTTTTTCTTGATCAGCAGTAAACTTGAACACTTCGCTAATCATATACTGCTTCTGTTTTTTTGCTATATCAGCTGCAAATGTATATCGATTTCTAGCTTGTGATTCTCCAGAAAATGCTCTCATTAAATTTTGACACGTTTGACTATCTTTAAAATTCATTTTCTTCACCTCAATAAAATTATAGACAATCTATAAAAAAACATACATAAAGTTTATTAAAAAAACGTGAGATGTAACACCCCACGTTTTATAAATTTACTATCGTTTCATCGTTGTTAAAGATAAATATTCTTGTCTAACATTTTCATATAATACATAGAAAGGATAGTTTATATTATCATTTGTAAGCATAGCTTTATATGGAATATATGGTATTTTAGCATTTTTAAAGACTTCTAAAATAATATCCAATTGTTCTTCTACCATTCCAGCAAAGAAAATAAAACTATCTTTTGGTGGTTTTTCTTTTGTTTCTTCTTGTTTTGCAAATCCAGGCACACCCAATAAATATCCCATAGTTTGATGAATTTGATCATCTTTTATTTCTTTAGTTTTTACTCCTAATTGATCCATCATAATCTTAATCGCATTTTCAACATCATTATCTAAATGATAATACATTATAATTTCTTTCATTGTTCCTCACTCTCATCTTCCACAATTAACTTTTCACTATTCATAATCGTATCAATATATTCTATAGCTTTATCGATAGATTCCTGATTTGGCACAGTCACAGAGGCCTCTTTATTACCTAATGAATAACAAGGTCCATACTGTGGTACACCATCAATCTGATATGATTGAATATCCCAATCAGGCATTTTTGATAACTGAAGCTGTATTAAAGAATTAATTTCATCAGTACTCATATTAGTTTCAAGACTATCACTAACAGTATTTATAATATCAGAAAATGATGTTAAAATTGTTGGTGAACAAACTTTATTTATAACAGCTTTAATCATTAATTCCTGATTTTGTCCTCTTATAAAGTCACCAGAAATAAATGATTTTCTTTCTCTAACGAATGCTAGAGCATGTTTAGCATCCATATGAGTTTTACCAGGTACCATATAGTAATTATAAATCTTTGTAGTAAAAGTTCCATCACCATTTCTTGTTTCGTAGTATGGAATTTCAATATCAATACCATCTATTGCATCAATAATATTCATAAAAGATGTAAAATTCATTTTTATATAATAATTAATATCCTCATCAAGCATATCTTCTAAAGTATTCTGACTTTCTTCTAATCCATATATACCAGTATGAGTGAATTTATCATACTGTCCATTTCTATGTAAAGGATAATATGTATCTCTTGGTATACTTAATAGAAGAATCTGATATGTTTTTGGATTAACAGCCATTAAAACGTTTACATCTGTTCTTGTAACATCACTAATTTCTCCATACTGATCACTTCCACTAATATATACTAAGAAAGGACTTTTAGTAACTTCTACACTTGTAGAGGCAACACTGCTTTCTTGTTTAGTAACTTGATATACAACTCTCGTTTCATCATCAAAATTGTCATAATCAGTTGTAGCTATTTCTCTAAAAGCTTCATCCAAAATAATTCCATCAACATTTTTATTATATAGAGCTTCAATTAATTTTGTAAAATCACTATAATCAGCAGTAGAAATCATTCCCACATTTTTATTAATATAATTCACTGCATAATCCATACTTTCACTATCTATAGAAGAAATAAATCCATGCTTATGTCCTGAAATATCTTTTTCAACTAATATTTCAGAATCTTTTAAAACAATGACAGAAATAGCTCTTGATTGAAAGCTATCTTCTCCCATCAAATTAGTAACTTCATCAATTTTTTGAAAAAATATACTAGCAACAATTAATACAATACTTAATAATAAACTAAATATCTTTGTTATGATGGATCTCTTACTTTTTGGTTTTTTATAAAATATTAAAAAATATTCTCCAAAAAGCAAAAGTAATAAAAAGGATCCAATACAAATAGTATAACTTGTAGGAATAGAATCCATAAAATATAAAATACCTACAAATAAGATTGAACTAATGATTTGAGCTAAATATACAACAACATCTATTGTTTTTTCTAATC
>CAZWZD010000178.1:0-4189 GCA_964638235.1 uncultured Erysipelotrichales bacterium | reverse complement strand
GATAATAATCTTGTTGATGAATTATATAATCATTTCTTTTATAAGCAATCTGATGGAGCAACAAGTTCTTTAGAAAGAGATATTAGCTCTCATAAAAAAAATGAATTAGAAACATATAGTGGTTATTTGATTAATGAAGCACAGAAAGTCAATATATCTGTTCCTCAAACAAAATTCTTCTATCAGGAGTTGCTTAGAAAAAGTATCTAAAACTATCAAAGCGATAGTTTTTTTGTTTAAAGAGAGAAATATTGTTAATAATTTAAATCGGATAACATAAGATGAGAAAGGAAAAGAGGTGCATTATGCTTACACAATTTCATGAGAAAGCTCAAAAAGTAATTGTAATCGCAGAGAGCATAGCTTTTGATTTAGGACATAGCCATGTTGGTAGTGAACATATATTGTTATCTTTATTAAAGCTGCAGGATAGTCAGTTTGTGAATGCATTAAAAAAGTATGGTGTTGATGATGCTTCAATACATGATGATGTAGTAAGGTTGTTTGGTGAAAAAGAGGTTCAACCTTTTTATATGGAATACAGTAATGTAGTAAAGAAGATAATGGAAGATGCTTTATCTTTAGCAAAGAAAAAGAAACAAAGTAAAGTAATGGTTAATGATTTAATAGTTGCTTTGCTTAATCAAGAGAAATCCGTAGCAGTAGAACTGCTTAATAAATATCATGTTCCACTAAGAGAAATAGAAAGTATGTTAGCTGAGGAAAGAACTGCTTTATATGAGTTAGATGGAGTTTATGAGTTAGTTAATATTAATGATAAAGTGGATAAAGAAAAAAGATTGATGATTGGCAGGGATAAGGAGATAAATAAATTATTTTCTATTCTTTGTAAAAAAGAGAAAAATAATGCTTTATTAATTGGAAAAGCAGGTGTTGGTAAAAGTGCTTTGATAGAAAAATTAGCATATATGATTAATAATAAAGAAGCACCTGATATGTTAGTTAATAAAGTTATTTATGAACTTAATTTATCTTCTTTGGTTGCTGGAACAAAGTATAGAGGAGAATTTGAAGAAAAGTTTAAGAAAATTATAGATAAAGTCATTGATGCGAAAGATGCAATTATTTTTATTGATGAGATTCATAATTTAATTGGTGCTGGAGGAGCAGAAGGAGCGATTGATGCTTCTAATATTTTAAAACCTTTTATTGCAAGAAATCAATTAACTCTTATTGGAGCAACAACTTTAGATGAGTATTATAAATATTTTGAAAAAGATCAAGCAATGAATAGAAGATTTTCAGTAATAACTATGGAGGAAAATACAGAAACTGAAACTTTAGATATTTTATTAGGATTGAAAAAGCAATATGAGGAATATCATCATATTATGATTGATTGTAAAGTTTTAGAGGATATTGTTAAATTGTCTAAAAGATATTTGCCTGCAAGAGTATTTCCAGATAAAGCATTAGATGTATTGGATTTATCTTGTGTAAAAGCAAAACTTTTATCTAAAGAAGAATTATCAGTTGATGATGTAAAAAATGTGATTGAAGAGTTAAGTGGATTGACTTTAGATGAGAATTTATCAATTGATACAATTGAAAGTAATATGAATAGGGAAATCATAGGTCAAAAAGATGCTATTCATCAATTGTGTTTATCATTAAAAAATAAGAATAAATTAGATAATAAACCAGAAGGTATTTATTTACTTATTGGCAGCAGTGGTATAGGTAAAACGGAAACAGCGAAAGTGCTGGCTAAGCAGTTAAATAGACCATTAGTTCGATTAGATATGTCTGAATATAGCGATAGTGTGAGTGTTACAAAGATTATAGGTTCTCCTCCTGGTTATGTTGGATATGATAATTATTCAACTTTATTTAGTGAGTTGGTTTTACATCCTCATTGTGTATTACTGTTAGATGAGATTGAAAAGGCTCATCCTCAAGTATTGCATTTATTTTTGCAAGGATTTGATGAAGGTGTAATAAAGGATAGTCATCATAGAATGATAAATCTTAATAATTGTATAGTTATTATGACTAGTAATGCAGTTGTAAAAAATAATCAATTAGGTTTTAAAAAGCAAAATTTGAATATGAATCAGCTGGAGGAAATATTTAGTAAAGAGTTTTTAAATAGAATTGATGAGATTATTATGTATAAGGAATTGACAAAAGATGATTTATTTGTAATTGCTGAAAGTAAGGGTTTGTCAAAAGAACAGATTGAAGATATTTTATGTGAATATGATTTTCATTTAGGAGCAAGACTTTTATTGAAAAAAATTAATCAATACGTCTAGACATATCATTGATATGTCTTTTATAATATATTTGAGGTGATTTTATGGAGTATAGTGTGATTATATTATGTGCTGGTTCTGGGAAAAGAACGGGATTAAAGTATAATAAGATGTTTTATTTGTTTGAAAGTCATACTATTTATGAAATGACGTTAAATAATTTTATAAATGATAAAAGATGTACTCAAATTATTGTAGTATGTAAAAATGAGGAGAGAGAAGATTTTTCTAAATTAAATGATGATAGTAGAATTGAGTTTGTAACTGGTGGAAAAGAAAGACAAGATAGTGTATATAATGGATTAAAAGTGGTTAAAAATAAATATGTTTTTATTCATGATGGAGCAAGACCATTTTTGAAAGTTGAATATATTGATCAATTATTGAAAGAAGTTATGGAACATGAAGCTTGTTTATTGATGGTGCCTTGTAAAGATACTATAAAAGTGGTAGAGAATAATAAGATAGTAAAAACATTGCAAAGAGATAAGTTAATGCAAGCTCAAACACCACAGGTGTTTTTAACTTCTTTGATACAAGAAGCGTATCAAAAAGGAATACAATCTAATGAGAGTGTAACAGATGATGCAAGTATGGTAGAAATGTTCATGGATCATGATGTTTATGTTGTTATTGGAGATTATGATAATAAAAAAGTTACTACGAAAGAAGATTTGAAATAATTATTGAATTTTGTTAATTTACATGATATAATTCACAATGCATGTAGAAAATACTTGCCTGTCTATAGAAAATATAGACCATTAGACCAAAGGAGGTAGAAAAAATGAATAAATATGAAATTATGTTTATTGTAAAGCCTGACGTTGAAGATGATGCAAGAAATAAAATTCTTGATAATTTTAAAAGCATCTTAACTGTTGATAATGGAACAGTGGATAACGTTAGTGAATGGGGATTACGTGATTTTGCTTATGAAATCAAACATTACAAAAAAGGTTATTATGTAGTTATTGATACTACTACTACAGCAGCAAATATTGCTGAGTTTGAACGTATTTCTCGTATCAATGCAAATGTTTTACGTCATTTAACAATCAGAAGATAGGAGGCTGAATCTATATGATGAATCGTGTCGTTTTAGTAGGAAGAATGACAAGAGATCCAGAGCTTAGAAGAACTTCAAGTGGAGCATCTGTAACTAGTTTTACATTAGCTTTAAATCGTAACTACAATTCACAAGATGGACAGCAAGCTGATTATATCAATTGTGTTGTTTGGAATAAGATTGCTGAAAATGTAGAAAGATATTGCTCAAAGGGTTCTTTAGTAGGTGTAGATGGAAGATTACGTTCTCGTAGCTATGATAATGCTCAAGGACAAAGAGTGTATGTTGTGGAGGTTCTTTGTGATAGTGTTCAGTTTTTGGAAACAAGAGCTGTAAGAGAAAGACAACAAATGCAATCACAATATCAATCTCAACCTCAATCACAGCAACAAGTTAAACAAGATGACTTCTATGATATGAAAACAGTTGATTTAGAAAAGGATTTTGATAGTTCTTTTAATTCATTTGATATTATGGAAGATGATATTCAATTTTAAAAAGGAGAGAGTACAATGGCATTCAAAAGACAAAGAATGGGTAGAAAGAAAGTTTGCTACTTTACAAAAAACAAAATTGACTACATTGATTATAAAGATGTAGAATTATTAAAGAGATTTGTTTCTGCAAATGGAAAAATTATTCCAAGACGTGTAACTGGAACTTCTGCTAAATATCAAAGACAATTAGCAAAAGCAATTAAACGTGCAAGACAAATGGCATTATTACCATACGTTGGTGATTAGTAAAAAGTAACGAAAAACCTTGATTAAATCAAGGTTTTTTTTGTGGAATAGCGTTTTATACGTGATTTATACGTGATTTTGAACGTATAAGTGATGATTAT
>CAZWZD010000177.1:0-4195 GCA_964638235.1 uncultured Erysipelotrichales bacterium | reverse complement strand
CATTTCAACAATTTCCGTCTTATCTGTTGTTAATTCAATTTGAATTTCATATAAGCTAGGCTGAATACTAAAAGAAGTAGTAAATGCATCTTTTAAAGATGCATTTACTCTATTATACGATTCATTACCTAAATAAATTGCAATAACAACAGGAGTATTTACATAACCAGTATATTTTGAGCTCGAAATTTCTTTACAAAAATTATTAATTTCTCTTTTTATATTTTCTTTACTATCCATATATAATCTCCTTGTATCGATTTATTATTCCATACTTGTTAATAACAACTTATAAAATCTCTCCAAATCCCTTGCAGGTTCAACCTCTTCTAAATCCAAATCAGTAATATTATACTTTTCAGCTATTCCCTGAGAGAAAGCTTCATCATTAATATCATCCCAATTAAATTGATCACCTAAATTATCATCACTTAACATATCATTGATATGTTCCACAAATTGATCATAATCAACCTGATTATCACTTTCTATCATTTTAACAGCTTGTTTTTTAAGTCCTTCCAATTTCTTTTGATCAGTTTGAGCAAATCTGCTAAATACATTATATAAATAATATTTCTTATCAAATGCCTTTGCAGTTGTTAAATTAATAGTTACAGGATCTTTTCCACTCATATAATTCCAAATTGTATTCTTATTTGGATCTTTTTGTTTTACTAGTCCAGTACGCAAAGCAAAAGCAAATGTTTCAACATTATCAATAAATTGTTTCTCTCCAATAATCTTTTCTTTCACTTCATTAACGCTCTTCATTGCTTCTTCAAACTTAGAAATATTTCGTTCAATGATATCCATATATTTTATAGACTTACGAATCCATTTATACATATCTGCAATTGGCACTGGAATATCCTGATACTTATTATCATCAACGCTATCTAAATCACGAACACTTAAATCAATGTCAGTATTACCTATACTAACTTGGATTTCATTAATAAGATATCCATTCTCTTTCATTAATTGGACAACATCATAATCTAATTTTCTCTTTAATGTTTTTCTAATAGCTTCTTTAAATGATGCTTCATCTGGTTCTTTAACAACATCCATTAATTTCATAACACCCATATGTGTAACAGAATCAGTATATAAATCAATTGAATGTAATTCATCTATGCCACGATCAATATTTTCTTTAACTTTCACTAATAATTTATAATCTGAATTTTCTTGAATCATTTCAGAAGCTTCATTTCTTGCAGAAATATCTTTCGCAACACTATCAATAGTATAAGGATTTGGGAAACGTCCCCAATTTTCATTATTTTCATCCATATGTCTACCATAACTTGGATTATTAATGTATTGAGTATCAAATTCTGCCATACCCTTTAAAATATACATTGGTAAGTTAATATAACGCTGAGTAACAATAAATTTATTCTTTGCATTACTTGTAACAGGTGTTTGTCCTCTGCCAATTATTATATCACTTAATATCTTAGACAATAATGGTGTATCAGCCAATGTCCCAATATAAACTTGAGAAGTAAACTGCTGGAATGGAATACCCGTTGATTGAGCTAAGGTTTTAGCTCCAGTATCTAAAGTATTGTATATTTCTCTTGCTGCTGCTGTTAAAGCTATCATCTTAGGTCCTTGAGCACTATTATCATTCCATATAGCATCTAGTTCCTCAGCACTAATATCATCAGTGTTATATGCAACAACTACAAATTTTTCAATGATATCATTCTTCATATTATTATGTTCTAAACATTGATCCATTAAAGTTCTTACTTCAGCCACAACATCAAAATCATCTTCATTATTTTGAGCAATCCATTTATCTTTATTATCTCTCATTGTTTTGATGAAGTTTTGAGCCAACTTCTCAACAGAAACATGGGAAATAAAACTATCTAAATACTTTTCCAAACGTTTTGCCTTATCTTTTCCACTAGCTAAAATATTAACTGAATAGTTAATTGTATGTCCTATGGTTTCAGTACTACTTTGAGCAAAATATTGTCCATCTTTATTAAGAATCTTTTGAATTTCAGTCAATACGCTTGTGTAAACATCAAATAACTCATCATTTAATTTATTCATCTTTACAGAAACATTATATAAACCATCTGCAATTAAATCATACAATTGAGCATCTATTTCAGAAATAACAGCTAATTTAGCACAAGCTTCTTTATATGCATTTATTTTCTTATTATTCAAATGCCTTTCTGCGGCTAATTGGCGAATCTTTCTTTCTCCACCATTTGCAAAAGTATTTCTAGCTTTTGTAGCTTGTGTTTTAAAGCTTTCACTTAATTCAATTAATTGTTCTTCAATTCCAGAAAATGGTTCATCTGGATTTCCTACTGATAATTCTGTTTGCGGATGTTTAATAGCTTTCAGTGCTACATAAGGTCCATATTTATTAAATATTTGATCGACCTGTTTAGATAATGCATCAAACAATCTAGCTTCAAATTGCATTCTAAATCCTGATGTAAGTTTTTGAGAATAGTATTGAGCAATATTAACAGCAAGATTATATCCATACATAGGATTCTGTTTAATCATTTTTTTAGTAATATTATCTTCAATAACAATATTTCTTCTAATTGGATCATTAGGATTTAATCCTAATACATATTGTCTTACAGAAGTAATATTATCAATACTTGCAGCTTCATAAACTTTATCCATCATCTGTTTATTAACATTCTGGAAATTCATAAATTCCCTTAGAACATTCTCATAAATCTTATTAACGCAGTAAGCTAGTATTTCATCTCTAGGAATTTTGATTGAATTATAGCCTAATACCTGATATTTATATGATGCATATCTATGAAAATCTTTTCGATTAGGACGATTTCTAAACCAAGCTCTCAACATTGCAGTTTCATTACTCATTAATGAATCAGCCAACTGAACTGGATTACCTCCAGCATCAATAAATGATATATCTGTCAACATATCCATCAATTGATCAGTTAAACGTCCCATTGTTACTTCTAGTTTATTGATACCTCCATCTTCTGAATATCCTGAAATCAATGTACACGTAGAAAAAATATTCTTATTTGAAGTAACTGTACTTGAACCTAATTTTAAAGTATATGTGCTTCCAGTTTCTTCAATATTCATAAAATAATCAATTTCTTTAAAAGCAGCATATCCATTCGTCTGTAAATTCATTTTGATATCATTATTACCTTTAATACCTTGTTCTTCAAATTGTGCATCAGGTGTATAAATATATCCTGCTAAAGAATACTGTGCAAATCCTACTTCATTAAACAATTTATGAATCATATATGGAATATCAATGATTGTCCCAGATCCAGTACCACCAGATACACCAGCTATAATAATAACATCAACCTTACCATTAACTGCACCAGCTTGATTAATTGCTTCATTAATAACTGTAGAAAGTCTTGTCTTTATTCTCTGATAAATAGTATCATTAACTAGCATTGATCTTCCAATTTGTCTTATTTGTTGAGCACCATCATCTTTTAATTCTGTTCCAATCAAATTTGAATTCAACCATTCTTTTATATTTGCAGGTATAGTTTCTTTAAATAAAAGATTTTTAATAATTGGATCATATAAGAATAAAGCTTCAGTTGACTCGATATTTGCATTAGGATTAGAATTTTTAGTACCATCACTCTTAATCTTTAATATACCATCAGTATCTTTTTTACTTGTATCCACAACTCTAAAGAAAACTTTATCAGATTCTCCAATTTCCCTTTCAAATTTTCCTTTTAGCATATTAACAGTTTTACTACCTAAACCACCCAATCCAAGAATAATAGTTGGATTAGGTTTAACATGAGATTTTTCACTAACAAAAGCTACCCCACTCTTATTTAGCTCTAAATCTTTTAATTTCTCTTTCTTTATTTGACTTAATGCCATGTTTCATTCCTCCTTGCTTTATCTAAAAATCATTAAAATCATCGAAATCATCTATTTTTGGACTATTTGCCTTTTTCCCTTGCTTATCATCTGTAAAGAAATCCATATCATTATCAAATGTCTGTTTCTTTCTTATAGTAGAAGGCGAATAATGACCTTTAATAACAACTTTTAATCCACTGCTATCTTTAACATAAACAGTAAAATCTTTATCGCTCTTCCATAACTCTTTAATTGCTGCACCATATTTATTATCTCCACCATAAGATACTCTAGGCTCTTTAATAACAATCTT
>CAZWZD010000176.1:0-4206 GCA_964638235.1 uncultured Erysipelotrichales bacterium | reverse complement strand
CTGCTGAAGGAACGTTAGAGTTAGTATCACAAACATTGATTTCTATGATTTCAATGATGGGACCAGAATTAATTGTTGTGGCTTCGCAACTTTTGCCTTCTGTAGAAAAGCTTAGAGAAGCAATTATGAGGACAATACCAGAAAAATATATTCCTGATATTATTACAATTGATTATTTGCAGGATTATTCTTTTATTGGTAATTTTATATTATGTATTAGAGAGTTATATTAAAGGCAATCGGTTGATTGCCTTTATATAATTTGAAAAATATAGAATTTTAAATAATTAGTTTCTGGAACATTCCATAAAATAGGATGATCGCTAGATTGCTGTCTTGCTTCTATTTGCCTTAATTGTACATTAGCTTCTTTTGCTGCATTGTTTAGCATTTGTTTAAATAAGCTATCTGATATAAAGTGAGAACAAGAACAAGTAGCAAGATATCCACCTCTTGGCAGTAATTTCATTGCCTGTAAATTTATTTCTTTATAGCCTTTAATAGCATTCTTGATTGTTGATCTAGATTTAGTAAAAGCTGGTGGATCTAAAATAATAAAATCATATGTCTTAGGCTGTACTGTCTTTAAAAAGTCAAATACATCTGCAACTATATATTCTACATTTAAATTGTTTCTTTCAGCATTTCTTTTAGCCATTTCAATTGCTGTTTGACTAATATCAACAGAAACAACTTTCTTTGCCTTTCCTCTAGCAGCATTTAAACCAAATGATCCAGTATGAGTAAAACAATCTAATACAGTATGACCTTCCACAATTCTTTGAATTGCGAGTCTATTGTATTTTTGATCTAGGAAGTAGCCAGTTTTTTGACCATTTTCTACATCAACATCATAAATAATTCCATTTTCTTCAATAAAAGTAATTGGGGAGGCAGGATGTGGCAAATTTTCATACCAACCCTTAAATTGTTCCATTCCTTCAAGTTCTCGAATTTTAACATCATTTCTTAAAAAATACCCATTAATAATTTGATTATCTTCTTTAAGTATTTGATCTAATAGATGAATAATCATATCTAATCTTCTTTCAATACCTAAAGATAAAACTTGAATAACAATTAAATAATTAAATCTATCAATAGTAAGTCCAGGGAAACCATCAGCTTCACCAAAAATCAAACGACAGTTATCAATATCTTTATTCATTACTGATTTTCGATAATCATAACTGTATTGCAATCTTCTTTTAAAAAAGTTTTCATCAAAGGTATCATTCGCATTTTTAGAAATAATTCTTATCATGATTTTGGAATGATTATTAATGAAACCAGTTCCCAAATACCTTCCTTTTAAAGAAAAAACATCAACTAAATCACCATTATTATATTCACCATCTATTTCAACAATTTCACTATTATATACCCAAGGATGTCCATTATGTAAACTATCTCTCGCTTTATTTGTTACAGTAATAGATGGATATATTCTTCTCTTCTTCATATTTATCACCTATCTCTTTATATCATAATTATATAAAAAAATCCATACTATGGATTTTATAAAATACTCAAATGTTCTAATAATATTTCTAATCCAATAAAAACTAATATAATACCACCTATAATTTCAGCTTTTTTCTTGTATTTTAAACCAAAAATATGACCTATTTTAACACCTAACATAGAAATAACAAAAGTTGTACAACCAATTAAAATGATAGCTTCTATAACATTAACAGATAAAAATGCAAATGTTACACCAATAGCTAAAGCATCAATACTAGTAGCGATTGAAAGTGGAATCATAGTTTTAAAAGAAAAATCATCATTGCTATCATCTTCATTTTCAATGGCTTCTTTGATCATATTAATACCAATTAAAGAAAGTAGGATAAAGGTAATCCAATGATCAATACTTTCAATTTTATCAGTAAATTGTACTCCTAATAAATAACCACTAAGTGGCATGATTGCTTGAAAAAAACCAAAATAAATACCACATATTAATAAGTTCTTAAATTTTAAAAGTCTGACAGATAGTCCTTTACAAACAGATACTGCAAAAGCGTCCATTGATAAACCTACTCCTATTAAAAATATCTCTAAAATTTCCATTTTATCTCCTTTATTTAAAATAGGTTTCATAAAATATTATGACTTTTCTATATAATCTATTCTTAATTTTTTATATTCAAATTGATTGCTTGTTAAATCTTTAATCATATTAATCAGTTTATCATCTTTAATATAACAATGATAAAGCACTTTCTCATTATATTCTTGATGAATACATTTAATGTTATTTACTTTTAATATATGTTCAAACTTTTTAATAAAATGATAATCTAAGATAATTTCATATAGTGCAACTGGCTCAGTTTCTATTATGTTTGCAGCTTTCAATGCTTCAGCTACACTTTGACTATATGCTCGTGTTAAACCACCTGCACCTAGTTTAATTCCTCCAAAATAACGTGTCACTATTGCAATAATATTATTTAGTTCCTGCTTTTGTAATACATTTAGCATAGGTAAACCAGCAGTTTGTGATGGCTCTCCATCATCATTAGCTTTTATCAAATTACCAACAATATATGCATAACAATTATGGGTTGCATCAGCTAAGCTGTATTTTTCAATAAGTTTTTTTATTTCATCTTTATTGTTGCAGGGAATTAAAGTAGTAATAAATTCTGATTTCTTTATAATAATAGTATTTTGGACAACTTGACTTATAGACTTCATACATTTTCACCTCAATTATATTATATAGAAAATCGTAATATTGTCAAAAATCAATAATTGGTTTATAATAGAGAAAAAGGAGGTTTTCCTATGAGTAAAATAGCTGTATTAGCTGATAGTGGATGTCAGTTAGAGATTAATAAATATGAAGATCAGGGAATATTCATTGTTCCTTTATGTATTACCATGGAAAATAAAACATATCTTGATCAATTAGAAATTAATAGTATTGAAGTATTTGAAACTATGGAAGAAAAAGGAATTATGGTTATGACAAGTCAGCCTTCATCTGGGGAAATGGTTAAAACACTAGAAAGAATTAAAGAAGCTGGTTATGATGAGGTTGTTGGTATATCAATAGCAACTGGATTATCTTCAACTTTAAATGGTATGAATTTGGCTGCTGAAATGGTAGGATTGCCTATCACTTTAATTGATTCAAAAGGTACTGCTGGTAATCATAAATATTTAGTTGAAATTGCTGCTAAATTAATTAAGCTTGGTAAATCAGCCAGTGAAGTTAAAGAAATTATAGAAACGGTTGTTGAACATTCTGGTACAATTATTATGGCACCTAATTTAGAACATTTGAAAAAGGGTGGAAGAATTACCCCAGCAGTTGCGTTGCTTGCTGGAATGTTAAATATAGTACCAGTAATGGAGCTTAATTATTCATTGGGTGGTAAAATTGACACTCTAGCAAAAGTAAGAACTTTAAAGAAAGCTTTAACAACTTTAGTAAATAGAATGATTAAATTAGGAGTAAATGCTAAAGAATATCATTTTACTATTGAACATGTTCTTTGTGAAGATTATGCAATGATTGTAAAAAATAAGCTGATTGAAGCTATTGGTGAATGTGATGTAGTTGTAAGAGAATTACCTGCTGTTGTTGGTGCTCATATGGGTGTTGGTGGTGTAGGATGCCAATTTATCAAGAAATATAACTTTGAATAGGAGGAATGATTATGGCACTATTAGATGATATTTCAAAGAAGGCTGCTAAGCTAACAGAGAAAACAATTGATAAGACAAAAGAAATGGCTGGAGTTGCAGAATTAACATTGAGAAAGAAAAACTTAGAAACTGATTTAGATGAAGTGTTTGCTAAATTGGGAAGAGATTATTATGACTCAGTTACTAATGATGAAACTATTAGTGATGAAGTTAATCAATTAGTTATTGAAATTGCTCAAATCAAAGATAAGATTGCTAAACTAGATATTGAAATTGATAAAATAAAAAATGCCTAGAAATAGGTATTTTTTTAAGAAATTAAAAGATACTCCGTTTTTTCGGAGTATCTTAGCCTTTTTTCAAATCATGAATTTTTAAAATCATTTATAATATAGATGTAAAAAGGAGATAAAAGATTATGAAAAAAGATTTAATAAGTGTAAATGATGTTAAAATGAGTGAGTTAAGGGATTATATATTACAGTTTAATGTTAATGAAGAAGAAATAATGGAATGCTGGTCAATGAAATCTTTATTAAAAAA
>CAZWZD010000175.1:0-4240 GCA_964638235.1 uncultured Erysipelotrichales bacterium | reverse complement strand
TATTCTTTAACATTGCCTGAAGTTTGGGAAGGACAATACTCTTATCAAATACGTTCAACTTCAAATGGTGAATATGTATTGAGTTTCTATGAAAAACAAAATTATGAAATGAGTGATAATGGGAATTTATTTAGTATAGTATTATTTTTAGAAAATGAAGATTATTCATATTTACCTAGTTATGATGTTTTAGGAACAATTCAAAGTAAAAAAAATACTTACACTGTGGTTGTTGAATATCCAAGTGATGTACAGTTTAGTGAAGATACTGCTGAAACTTATCTTCAATTATCTAATGGTATAGATGGAATATTACAATCTTTTCAAGCAAATCAAGGATATACTTTTGAGGGTCAATTGTAATGTAATTGAAGTTCTTTGTTGTAAGCGGTTTATTAAAGTGTTATAATTCTAGTGTTGAAGTGCGTAGGAAGAGTTGCTGACTACAAACATCAATATTGTTATGTTCGTACTGATTCAAAAGATTTCTAAGGAAAAAGGCGATATTATGTGAATAAGAGATATTTTTGTCATGTAAGATCTTGTCATTTTCGACAAGATTTTTTATTAAAGGAGGAGAAATATGGAATCAAGAGTAGCAGTTATTGGAATTATTGTAGAAAATCAAGAAAGTGCAAATGCAATTAATGAGCTTTTACATGAATATGCAAAATATATTATTGGACGTATGGGAGTTCCTTATAGAGAACGCAATATTTCTGTTATAAGTATTATTATTGATGCACCACAAAATATCATCAGTGCATTATCTGGTAAATTAGGTATGTTGCCAAATGTAACATCAAAGGCTATTTATTCAAAAATAGGAGAATAATGTGAATGTATTTAATCTAATTGAAAAATTAGAAACAACAACAAATTTAACAAAAAAAGAGATGTTAGAATTATTATCTTATTATGAAAATGATGAAATAAGAAATATCTTAGCTGTTAAAGCAAGAAAAGTTGCTTTAGATGTATATGGTAATGAAATTTATACAAGAGGACTTATTGAGTTTAGTAATTATTGTCGTAATGATTGTTATTATTGTGGAATTAGAAGAGATAATAAGAAAGTTGAAAGATATAGATTATCGAAAGATGATATATTAGATTGTTGTAAAGATGGATATGATTTAGGCTTTCGTACATTTGTCTTGCAAAGTGGAGAAGATATGTATTATGATGATGATCTTTTATGTGATATTGTTTCGTCTATTAGACAATTATATCCTGATTGTGCTATTACTCTATCTTTGGGCGAAAAGGATAAAAAAAGTTATCAGCGCTATTTCAATTCAGGAGCTAATCGCTATCTTTTACGTCATGAAACTGCCAATAATGAACATTATGAATTACTACATCCTAATGAAATGAGTTTAAGACATCGCAAGCAATGCTTATTTGATCTTAAAGAAATAGGATATCAGGTAGGATGCGGAATAATGGTAGGATCGCCTTATCAAAAATTGGAATATATTGTAGAAGATATTCAATTTATGAAAGAATTACAGCCACATATGATAGGAATAGGACCATTTGTTCCTCATCATCAAACACCTTTTAAAGATGAAAAGCAAGGAAGTTTAAATTTAACATTAATGTTATTATCAATACTTCGATTATCTTTTCCTAATATATTACTTCCAGCAACAACTGCATTAGGAACAATTCATCCAAGAGGAAGAGAAATGGGTATATTAGCAGGAGCAAATGTTGTTATGCCAAATCTATCGCCAGTAAAAGTTAGAAAAAAATATGAATTATACGATCATAAAATATGTACAGGAGAAGAAGCTGCTGAATGTCGATTTTGTTTATCAAATAGAATAAAGAGTATAGGTTATCAAATTGTTTCAGCACGTGGAGATTATAAAGAAAAGGGGTAAGTAAAATGTACAATGTAAGATCAAAAAAGGCAGAAGAATTCATTGATGATCAAGAAATATTAGAAACTTTAGAATATGCAAATAAACATAAACATGATCAAAAGTTAATATCTTCATTGATTGAAAGAGCAAAGGATTGTAAAGGATTAACTCATCGTGAGGCAGCAGTATTGCTAGAATGTGATATAGAAGAAGAAAATGAAAAAATGTTTTCTCTAGCAAAACGTATTAAAGAAGAATTTTATGGTAATCGTATTGTTATGTTTGCACCATTATATTTATCTAATTATTGTGTTAATGAATGTGTATATTGTCCATATCATCATAAAAATAAACATATAAGAAGAAAAAAACTAACTCAGGAAGAAATTAAACAGGAAGTTATCGCTTTACAGGATATGGGACATAAACGTTTAGCTTTAGAAACAGGCGAAGATCCAATTAATTCACCAATTGAATATGTTTTAGAAAGCATTAAAACAATATATAGCATTCATCATAAAAATGGAGCAATTCGAAGAGTAAATGTTAATATTGCTGCTACAACAGTAGAAAACTATAAAAAACTAAAAGATGTTGGAATAGGAACATATATATTATTTCAAGAAACGTATAATAAAAAATCTTATGAAGAATTACATCCTAAAGGTCCAAAATCAAATTATGCTTATCACACAGAAGCAATGGATAGAGCAATGGAAGGTGGAATTGATGATGTAGGATGTGGAGTTTTATTTGGACTAAATATGTATCGTTATGATTTTGTTGGTTTATTAATGCATGCAGAACATTTAGAAGCAACATTTGGAGTAGGTCCTCATACTATCAGTGTACCTAGAATTTGTCCAGCTGATGATATAGATCCAGGAGAGTTTAGCAATGCTATTAGTGATGAAATATTTACAAAAATAGTTGCAGTATTGCGTATTGCTGTACCATATACAGGAATGATTATTTCTACTAGAGAATCACAAAAAACAAGAGAAAAAGTATTGGACTTAGGTATATCACAAATTTCTGGTGGCTCAAGTACAAGTGTTGGCGGATATGTAAAAAAAGAAAAGAAGGAAGATAACAGTGCTCAATTTGATGTTAGTGATAATCGTACTTTAGATGAAGTAGTCAATTGGCTACTAGACTTAGGTTATATTCCAAGTTTTTGTACTGCTTGCTATAGAGAAGGAAGAACTGGAGATCGTTTCATGAAACTTGTTAAATCAGGTCAAATTGCAAACTGCTGTCATCCAAACGCTTTAATGACATTACGTGAATATTTAGATGATTATGCATCAGATGATACAAAAGAAAAGGGTATGGACATGATTTCAAAAGAATTAGATAATATACCTAATGAAAAAGTCAAATCTTTAACAAAGAAACATCTTGAATCCATTGATGATGGAAAAAGAGATTTCCGTTTTTAGAGGATAAGAATATGAGTTTAAATGATACTCCTAGAGCCAATAGATTACATATAGCAATCTATGGAAAGCGCAATAGTGGGAAATCAACATTTTTAAATATGATGTGTGGACAAGATGTTTCGATGGTTTCTTCTGTTGCTGGAACAACGACTGATCCAGTAATAAAAGCAATGGAATTACATGGGATTGGTCCAGTTGTCTTTTATGACACTGCTGGTTTTGATGATGAAGGAGAGCTAGGACAATTGCGTGTTGATAAAACTAAGAAAGTTGTAGATAAAACAGATATCGCAATTCTTATTTTTCACAATCAGGATATTACTCAAGAAAAATCATGGTTAAATAAGCTAAAAAAGCAACATATTCCAGTATTATGTTTATATAATCAGATAGGAAAATTAAATAACGATCTTGTAGAGTTAATACATGCTTCTATAGAAGAACAATTAATTGTCGCAGATTTAAAAAATGTAAAAAGCAGAGAAATTATCAGAGAAAGACTTTTACGTTTATTACCATCTGACTATCAAAATGAATCGATTGTCGGACATCTTGTCAAAAAAGATGATATTGTTTTACTTGTTATGCCACAAGATATTCAGGCACCTAAAGGCAGACTTATATTGCCACAGGTTCAAACAATTAGAGATCTTTTAGATCATCATTGTATTGTTCAAAGTTGCTTAGCAGATAATATTGATACGGCATTATCTTCATTTAAACATGCACCTAATCTTATTATTACTGATTCGCAGGTTTTTCCGTTAGTATATAAAAAGAAACCAAAAGAAAGCTTATTAACATCATTTTCAATTCTTTTTGCAAAATATAAAGGCGATATAGATTATTTTGTTGAAAGTGTAGAAGCTATTCAACACTTAAATTCCAACAGTCATGTTTTAATTGCAGAAGCATGTACTCATGCAC
>CAZWZD010000174.1:0-4284 GCA_964638235.1 uncultured Erysipelotrichales bacterium | reverse complement strand
AGAAGCATGAAAATCATTGATAACAACCCAAATACCTTCAAGAGGATGATATGAAGTCATATAACCATATCCATCATCACAATGTATAAGAAATTTCTTATAATCATCTGTTTCTTCAATTAATTCACTATTATCCAAATACTCATTTACTTCCATAATCATCTTCCTTATACGAGTTAGCACAAAGCAACTTCATAAGTATTATATCATTATTTATAAAATAAAGAAATTGAAATTATCAATTTCTTTATAATATTAATTAGCATACAAAACTATATGCACGATTATTTTATATATTCAACGATTTCATCTATTTGATTTTCATTAAAAACTTTTATATTGTTTTTTCTAAGCATATTAGCAAAAACTCCATTACCTTCAATAATTGTATGAGAGAATGTTCCATCATAAATATAATCATTACCACAGCTAGGACTCTTTGCTTTTAATATTGCAAAATCAGCTTGATTGATCAATAAATAAGCATTTTTAGCTCCAGTAGAAAATTCTTTTGTAACATCTTCATTATGATCATTTATGACTTTCAATGGATTGAGGGAAGTTATTTCGCAAGGATATCTTGGAATACTCATTCCTCCCATAACTTCAGGGCATACTTTAATAATTGTATGATTTTTTAATAAATCATCAATCTCCTTTTGATAATTGCTATTACCTCTCCAAGTCACATTATCTCCTAATAAACAAGCACTTACAGCAATAATCATTTTTAATCACCTCTGCCATAATTATAACAAAGAAAATTATCTTTACAATATTTCAAATATACTTTATATAAAAAGCATTGAGTTATATCAATGCTTCTTAAAATTATTTATTCAGTTTCAATTAATCCGTATCCACCATCATTACGTTTATAGACAACACTAATTTGATTCGTTTCAGTATCTTTATAAACAAAGAATGTATGTCCAATTAATTCCATTTGCATAATTGCTTCTTCTAAATCCATTGGTTTAGGATTAATAGTCTTTGTTTTTACAACTTCATCTTCTTCTTCCTCATCCAACGGTATGATAGATGCAACATTAAATGCAAGTTTATTATCTTTAGATTTACGACTCAATCTTGTTTTATACTTTCTAATTTGTCTTTCTAACTTATCAATAACTAAATCAACAGCATTATAAAGATCATCATCTACAACCTCTGCTCTAAGTAAAACATACTCAGTAGGAATAGTCACCTCAATTTTTTGACCTAAAGGATAAGTTCTAATTAATACTCTAGCTTCTACATTATCACTCATGATAAAATATTTATCAAGAATAGATAACTTTTTATTAATCTTCTGTTCAATCCCTTCTGTCAATGAAATATTCTTTCCTCTAATGTTAACTTTCATAATGAAACCTCCTTTATATTTATATTATACTACAAATTAAAAATAAAATATACTAATAGTATTTCTAAATTTAAATTATTTTGCAACAGTCAGTTACATAAAAAGATAAAAAAAGTTCAATATTATTATTGACAAAAAAAGTGTTATTGATATAATTAGTTTGTTCATGATTAAGAACCATGTAGCTGTAGCCCCGGCAACTACAAGACTACAAGGAGGATTAAGAAAATGAGACAAACAACAATGGCAAAAGAAGCTACAATCGAACGTAAATGGTATGTCATTGATGCAAATGGTTTAACATTAGGTCGTTTAGCATCAGAAGTAGCAACTGTATTAAGAGGAAAACATAAACCAACTTACACACCACATGTAGATACTGGTGATTATGTAATTGTTATTAATGCAGATAAAGTAGTGATGAGTGGAAAGAAACTTGATAAGGTTAAATATTATCATCACTCTGGATGGTTAGGAGGTTTAAAAGTTAAAACTGCTAGACAATTCTTAGAAACAAATCCAACTGGATTCGTTGAAGCAGCAATTAAAGGTATGTTACCACATAACACATTAGGAAGAAAACAAGGGATGAAATTATTTGTATATGCAGGTAGTGAACATCCACATGCAGCACAAAAACCAGAAGTGTTAAAATTTAAAGGATAGGAGGACGAGATGATGGCTAATGTACAATACAGAGGAACTGGACGTAGAAAATCTTCAGTAGCACGTGTTATTTTAACACCAGGTACTGGAAAAATCGTAATCAACGGTAAAGAAGCTAAAGAATATTTACCATCAGACGTATTATTAATGATCGTCAATCAACCATTAGAATTAACTGGTACAGCTTCAAAATTTGATGTAACTGTTAATGTATATGGTGGTGGATACAGTGGTCAAGCTGGTGCTATCCGTCATGGTATTTCTAGAGCATTACTTGAAGCTGGTGATGATTATAGACCAACTTTAAAAGCTGCTGGATTCTTAACTCGTGATTCACGTGTTAAAGAACGTAAAAAATATGGTCTTAAAGCCGCTAGACGTGCTCCACAATTTAGCAAACGTTAATCAAAACAATTCAAAAAAAGATTCAAGATATTTTGGATCTTTTTTTGTATTTAAAATGAAAATAAAGCTTTTGGAAATGATCCAAAAGCTTTATTACCTTTTTTCAATTTCAATGACATATGGTGCTTTATTTTTATTAACCATTTTGAACATTGACACATTATATTGATGTGTATCTAATTTTTTTACATAATTATCTAACCATTTGCTTTCTTTTAATCCTTCTTCATGACCTGGATATACTACTATAAATAAAACTTTTGTCATATAATCAATTGCCTTTTTTATAGCAAGTTGAGTAGATAACAATGAAGTTGTTAATTGCTTATTTGATTGAGGTAAATATCCTAAATTAAATATTCCTATATCAAAAGAACTTAAATAATGCTCCATATTCATATGATTGTCTAAAATATATCTAATATTATTAAATTTTCTGCATCTCTTTTGAGTATTTATAACTGCCTTTTCCTGTATATCAAATGCTAACACATTTTCAAAATGACTAGCTAAAAAATAAGTATCATAGCCATTTCCCATGGTAAAATCAACAGCTATTGAACCCTCATAATCATATATTCTGCGATGCACATATTCTACCATTGAAATCATTTTATCACCCTTTCATAAAAATTAATTTTACTTTTAAAATCTTTATATATACAAACTAGATAACCATTCTTTATTTTTTCCACAATTGCATAGCGATGCAAAATTTCTTTATTTAAGCAATAATTATTAACCAAATAATTTATTGCTTCATTCCTTTCACACCTATTCATAGTAGGTAAGTACCATTTTTTAGGTTTAACTTTAAATATCGACAAATAATCCCATATTAATAAATCATGATACCTATCATCAATAAAAGAATCCAAATACATAAATAGCTCATCTAATTGATAACCAATTCTTTTATATTTATTCTGCTTATAAAATACACCTAATCTATAAAAGAAATCAAATGGCGACTTCTCATCGTCCATTATACTATTCATCGTCCTTATAAATCGTCCACTATTCCAATACTTTTCTAACATATCTTCAGCCAAATGAATATTTTCAATATCTTTTTCACTCATCCATTTATTATCAATCATTTCATATGGTGAATTTACATCATAATGATATCCATATTGATCACTATTCTTTCTTAAAGATGTTCCTCTTAACATTTTTAAAAATCCTAATTGTAATTCCTTTGCTCTAAAAGCAAAAACATCATCAAATGATTTTTGAAATCTTTCATATGTTTCATAGGGAAGTCCAGCAATTAAATCCAAATGCAAATCACATTTTCCTATCTCCATTAATTCACTAACAACTTCACTCAATCTTTCAAAATTCTGTATTCGTTTCACAGCTTTATTTGTTGGCTCATAAGTCGATTGGATACCCACTTCAAATCGTAATAATCCTTTAGGTGCATAATCTCTAATATAATCAATAATTTTTTGCTGAAAAACATCTGCATTAATTTCGAATTGGAACTGTTGTCCTTCTTTATAATGTTCAAATAAATACGATAATATAAATAAAGCATGATCAACACTAGCATTAAAACTTCTATCTAAAAGTTTTATAGTTTTAGCATCACTATTAATAATAATATCCATTTGCTTTTTCAAATAATCCCTAGAAAAAAATCTCAATCCCTTTTCCAATGATGATAAACAATACTGACATTGAAAAGGACATCCTCTGCTTGTTTCAAAATAAAGTATTCTTTTAGAAATGTTTTGCTTATCTTGAGGTAAATCATATGGCGAATCAAGTGATTCAAGATAATCCATGGGTACATAACTTATTTCATCTGTTATATGTCCTTTATAATTTACTCCACAAAC
>CAZWZD010000173.1:0-4307 GCA_964638235.1 uncultured Erysipelotrichales bacterium | reverse complement strand
TCACATCATAGTCAACTGACTCAAATCAATCAAAAATGAACTGCGAAACTTGAGTTAGCAATTTACTACATTTTAAACACTAAATAAGCACTAAATTTAATAATTAATTAAAAAAGCGCTGATTTTATCAGCGCTTTCTTACTATGTTTATTATTCAACACCAACAATAAATGAATATACTGGCTGCATTCCCTTTACACATTCTAATTCTGCTTCATATGTATCTTCAATATAGCTTTCAATAACATCAATCTCTTCATCAGTTACATCTTCACCACAAATCAAGGTAATAATTTCAGCATCATCATCAACTAATTGTTCTAATACAGCTTTTAATGCATCAATCTTATCAGGTACACATTTTGTAATCTCTTTTTCACATAATGCCATATATTGATTAGCCTTAATTTCAATTCCGTCAATATTTGTATCCTTAATAGCAAATGTGACTTGCCCTGTTTTTACATTCTTAATAGCTTCATTCATTTCGTCAATATTTTCTTCTAATGATGCTTCAGTATTAAACATGATACAAGCAGATAATCCTTGAGGAATTGTCTTAGAAGGAATAACAATAACATTAATTTCATCTTCCAAAACTTGAGCAGCCTGTTGAGCTGTCATAACAATATTAGAGTTATTAGGTAAAATAATAACATTTTTTGCATTGACTCCTCTAATAGCAGCAACAATATCTTCTGTAGCTGGATTCATTGTCTGACCACCACTTACAACATGATCGCAATGCAATTCATTAAACATTTCTTTAACTCCTTCTCCAGCAGCTACAGAAATAACTGAAATTTCTTTTAATTCTTTCTTTTCAGCTTTTTCTTGTTTTACTGGTATTGGAGCACCAGTTTCTAAAATTGTATTATGCTGTTCTTGCATATTTTCAATCTTTAATTTAATAAACTCTCCATATCTTTGAGCAGTATTTAATGCATTTCCTGGTTTTAAAGTATGAACATGAACTTTAACGATATCTTCATCTTGCACAACAACAATACTATTACCTGGTAATCTTTCTAATTCATTTCTCAATCTATCTTCAGTAAATGCTTTGATCTTGTTTGGATCTAATCTAAAGATAAACTCTGTACAATAACCATAAGCTTCCTCAGAATCATTTTCAACATCAACTAAAGCACTCATAGCAGTTTCACTACTCTTAATTTCAATTCTCTTTACATGTTCACCAGCTAAAGCTGACATAAATCCTGTTAAAACAAGTAATAATCCAGCTCCACCACTATCAACAACTCCAACTTCTTTTAAAACTGGCAATAACTCTGGAGTTCTATCTAATGACTCTTCAGCAGCTTTTACAAAATATGAAAATACATCTTCAATATCCATATTTTCATTTGCATATCCAACAACTGCTTCACTAGCTTCTCTAATAACAGTTAAAATAGTTCCTTCAACTGGACGCATAACTGCTTTGTATGCAACTTTTGCACCATTTTGAAAAGCTTCAGCTAAACCAACAGCATCTACTTCACTCTTTCCTTTAAAAGACATTGAAACTCCTCTAAAAATTTGTGACAAAATAACACCAGAATTACCTCTAGCTCCCATCAACAAACCTTTAGAAAGCTTTTTAGAAACTTCATAAATATCATTAGTATCTAAATTTTCAATCTCACTAGCTCCAGCACTAAAAGTCAAAGACATATTTGTTCCTGTATCACCATCTGGAACAGGAAAAACATTCAATGCATCAATTTCTGGATGATTATTATGAAGCACATTCGCCCCTGCTATAATCATCTCTTTAAACATCTTACCATCAATGATTTTCATAAAGTGCCTCCACTAATCCAATACTCTAACGCTTTGAACATATACATTCACAGCTTCAACATCAATATCTAAAGTAGATTCTAAAACATATTTCACTTTCTTTTGAACTTCATATACTATTTCAGAAATCTTAACCCCATAACCTACAATAATATATACATTAATAATAGTTCCAGTTTCCCCATCTTCAACAACAATTCCTTTTGAATAGTTATCTTTCTTTAATAAAGCATAGAAACCATCTTTCATTACTTTCTGGCTTGCCATTCCAACAACACCATAACATTCAGTTGCAGCACTACCAGTAATGCTTGCTACTACATCTAATGAAAGATTTATATCTCCTAAATCAGTAGTTTTTTTAATCATCTTTTAAATCCTCCTATCAAAAAGATATCTATAGATAAATACATTATAAACCATTTTTTCCATATTTACAATTAATATCACATTCGCATTATACATAATTCTAAAAATTATGTAAATAATAAACGTCATTTTTTTTTAAATTTTAGCGAATTTATACTATTAATTTCAAAAAAAATGTTTGCAATTTATATATATTAATGATATTATATCAAGGTATGTGAAACATTGATATAAAGGATGGTGATTTAAATGTCAAGAAAATGTCAATTTAGTGGAAAAGGACCTATGTCAGGTAATACTCGTTCTCATGCTTTAAATTCAACAAGAAGAAAATGGAATGTAAATTTACAGAAAGCAACTATTTTAGTCAATGGTAAACCAAAAAAAGTAAAAATCTCTGCTAGAGCATTAAGAACTCTTAGAAAAGGAGCTTAATTTATAAATATACATTCAAAGGATACTTTCATAAGTATCCTTTTCTTCTTATTTATGTTTAGATGAACATAATTAAATACAAAAAAGATGGAAATTTCCATCTTATCTATTTTTTATTTCCTTATAATCTATTAAATCACCTACATACTTTGTAGCTGGTCTAATAATCCTTCCATCATACATCTTATTTTCAATATTATGAGCAATCCATCCAACCATTCTACCAACAACAAACAATAAAGTATATAAATCTTCAGGAATATCTAACATATCATAAACAAGCCCACTATAAAAATCAACATTAGAGCATACATTAATACCCTTTTTCTTTTTTATTTCTTCAATTGCTATATCTGCAAATTTTTTATAGAAATGAAATTCATCAATTCTATCTTTTTCTAAAGCAAGCTCCTTGCATTTTTCTGATAGAACTTCACTACGAGGATCACTTAAAGTATAAACAGCGTGTCCAATTCCATAAATCAATCCCGAATTATCATTATAATCCTTATTTAAAATACGTTGAATAATATTTCTTATTTCATCTTCACTAGCATTGATACCAATATCACTTATAACTTTTTCCATTTGCTTTTTAACAGCTAAATTAGCACCTCCATGCTTTGGTCCTTTTAAAGAACCAATAGAACCGGCTACTGATGAATAAATATCAGTACCAGTAGAAGCAATAACTACATTAGTAAAAGTAGAATTATTTCCTCCCCCATGATCTGCATGTAAAACCAAAGAAACATCTAATACTTCAGCTTCTTTTTTAGAAAAATGCCCATCATTTCTTAATAAAGACAAAATAGTTTCAGCAATACTATAATCTTTATTAACATGATGAATAATCAAACTGCCATTATTAAAATAATGATTTTTCGTATGATATGTATAACAAACAATAGATGGAATTTTAGCTATAATATTAATTCCCTTTTCTAAAATATCACGGCAATCCACACTATCAGGATTGTTATCATATTCATAAAGCATTAGCACTTCCCTTTGCAATTTATTCATTAAATTTTGAGCAGGAAACCCCAAAATATTAGCTTCCAAATAATGATTAGGTAATTCATAATTCTGACTCAATTTATCCTTAAAAATTTCAAATTCTTCTTTATCTGGCAAATAACCAAATAAAATTAAAAAACAAACTTCCTCAAATAAAAATCTTTTGTTTTCTCTAGGAAAATTGATAATATCCTTAACATTAATTCCTCGATAATACAAAGAACCCACAGTTTCAATTTTTTTATTATTTTCCTTTCTATATCCAACAACATCACTAATTTTAGTTAATCCAACTAAAACTCCCGTTCCATCTTCATTTCGTAATCCTTTTTTTACACTATAAGTTTTATATAACTCATTTTCAATGTTATTGCTTTCAAGTGACTTTGAAAAGAAACCATTGATTTTCTGATCCATAAAACATACCTCCCCATTAGTATAGATGAGATTATAGCATATTTTTATATGATTGTATACAATTAATTTTTTGCAATAATTTCTGAAAAAGACAAATTTTAAAACTTTTATATCTAAAAAAGAGAAACAAAAAATATCTAGTTGACAATACTTACATTGTTTGATACTCTACTATTTGTCAGCAAACAGACTATAGATTTGTTCATTTCTGATTATAAATGAACAGCTATAGTCTTTTTTTATGAAAGGAGAAGTTATGG
>CAZWZD010000172.1:0-4341 GCA_964638235.1 uncultured Erysipelotrichales bacterium | reverse complement strand
GAATGTTTTAGATTTATATATTCAAGGACAGATGCATAGTGGAGATTTCTATATTCCAGGAGATGTTTCTTCACAATTTATTAGTGGTTTATTATTTGCTTTGCCTCTTTTAGATGGTAATTCTAGAATATTTATGACTTCAACACTTCAATCTAAAGGTTATATTGATTTAACTTTGCAGATGTTAAATCAATATGGAATAGATATTGAATATAAAAATAATGTATTTTATATTAAAGGAAATCAGCAATATAAACCACATGATTACACTATTGAAGGGGATTTTTCTCAAGCTGCTTTTTATCTAGCTGCTGATGCTTTGAATAATGAAGTGAAATTAGAAGGTTTGAATATGAATGCTGCTCAGGGAGATAAAGAAGTTATTTCTATATTAGAAAGAATGGGCTGTAAACTCCATATACAGGATAATATCTGTTATTTAACTTGCGATGAGTTAGTATCTACAGATATAGATGCTTCTCAATGTCCTGATATTATTCCTGTTCTTGCATTAGTTTGTGCGAATGCTAGAGGAGTGAGTCGTATTTATAATGCCAAAAGATTAAGGATTAAAGAATGCGATCGTTTGCATGCAACTGTTGAAGTATTAAATCAATTAGGTATTGAAGCTAAAGAATTGGAAGAAGAAATGATTATTACTGGTGGAAAATTAATAGGAGGAAAAGTTTCTTCATATAATGATCATCGAATGGCGATGATGGAAGCAATTGCTTCTAGTAAAGCGATAGAGAATATCGAAATTGATAATCGAGAATGTGTTCAAAAATCTTATCCAAGTTTTTGGGAGCATTTTAAAAAGTTAGGAGGACTTGTATGAGTGCAAATTGGGGAACGAATATAGAATTATCTCTGTTTGGTGAAAGTCATGGAAAAGCTATTGGAATTGTTATTGGGAATTTGCCAGCAGGTGTTCATTTAGATTTGGAAGCGATAAAAAAGGATATGAAAAGACGTGCTCCAGGACAAAATAAAATGTCAACTGCCAGAAAAGAAGCAGATGAAGTTGAAATTATCAGTGGAGTTGTAGATAATATAACAACAGGTGCTCCTTTAACTGGATTAATATATAATAGTGATCAGCATTCAAAAGATTATTCATATTTAAAAGAATTAATGCGACCTGGACATAGTGATTATAGTGCTTATGAAAAATATCATGGATTTAATGATGTTCGAGGTGGAGGTCATTTTTCGGGCAGATTAACTGCACCGATTGTTTTTGCTGGAGCGATAGCTAAACAGATTTTAAAACAGCAGGGAATTTTGATAGCTGCTCATATTAAGAGTATAAAAGATATTGAAGATAAATCCTTTGATGTTGATATTAGTGAAAGTATGTTAGAAAGTCTGTCATTACAGCAATATCCAACAATCGATCCTGATATATTCAACAAAATGAAAGAAACAATTGAAGAAGCAAGAGTAAATTGTAATTCGGTAGGAGGAAATATTGAATGTGCTATTATCAATGTTCCTGCTGGGATAGGGAATCCTTTCTTTGATTCTATTGAATCACATTTATCACAGTTATTATTTTCCATTCCAGCTGTTAAAAGCGTTAGTTTTGGATTAGGCGAAAAAATAACGAGATTATATGGTAGTGAAGCGAATGATTGTTATTACTATGATGGTGATAAAGTTAAGGCTAAGACAAATAACAATGGAGGAATACTTGGTGGTATCAGCAATGGAATGCCGATTGTATTTCAAGTGGGAATTAAGCCTACTCCATCAATATCAATTGAACAGAATACGATTAATGTGAAAACAAAGACAAATGCATTATTACAAGTGAAAGGAAGGCACGATCCATGTATAGTTCAAAGAGCAGTTGTGGTTGTTGAAGCAATGGCAGCACTTGGATTATTGGATTTAATGGGATATGAAAGATTTAAAAAAATGTAGAGATGAGATAGATGCTATTGATCAGCAGCTGATAGATTTATTTGAAAAAAGAATGGCATTAAGTAAGAGTGTTGTTGAATATAAGATTGAAAATCATTTGGAAATATTTCAGCCAGAGAGAGAAAAACAAGTTGTAGCAAAAAATTTAAGTAGAATTAAGAATAAAGATTTAAATGATTTTGCATTAGCTTTTGTTCAGGATTTAATGTCTATTTCAAAAGCATATCAAAGTAATTTATTGCCTATTACAGATGAAGAAACTTATAAGGGAAGTTTTATAGAGAATCCTTTAGTAGGTTATCAAGGAGTTGCAGGAGCTTTTTCTCAAGCTGCGGTCGCAAAATTTTTTGGTGAAAATACTCGTAATATTGGTTATCCAGAATTTGAAGATGTTTATAAGTCTTTAGAGAATGGAGATATAGATTATGGTGTTTTACCAATTGAAAACAGCTTAACTGGTTCAATTAATGATAACTATGATTTAATTAGAAAATATGGTTTTAATATTGTTGGTGAGGTTGCTATACCTGTTAGTCAGTGTTTAATGGGATTACCTAAAGCATCTATTGATGATATTAGACAAGTTTATAGCCATCCTCAAGGATTAGCACAATCTAGTGATTTCTTCTATCAGCATAGACAAATGGAACCTATGCCTTATAAAGATACTGCTATGGCTGCTGAATATGTAAGTAGAAAGCAGGATAAAGCAAAAGCCGCAGTAGCCTCTCCTTTAGCTGCAAAGCTATATGGTTTGAAGATTTTACTGCCTAATATTCAAAATGATAAAAGTAATATGACTAGATTTATGGTTATTTCTAAAGATATGATTTGTCCAATCGATGCTAATAAAATGAGTGTTATTTTTACTTTAAATCATGAAGTTGGAACATTATATAATATGTTATTAGTTATTAAACAGAGTCAAATTAATTTAGTAAGAATTGAATCAAGACCAATAAAAGAAGAGAATTGGCAGTATTATTTCTATATTGATTTTGAAGGCAATATAAGAGAAGAAAGAATTATGAGAGCTATCAAGAAGATGCGAGTTAATAGTAATATGTTACGCATACTTGGTAATTATGTCAGCTATAAGGAGTAGATGAATGAAAAATATTGTTTTAATTGGAATTATGGGTTGTGGAAAAACAACGATTTCACAATTATTAGCTCAAAAATTAAATAGATCAGTTGTTGATATGGATGAGTACATTGTTGAAAAATTTCATATGACTATCAATGAAATGTTTGATATTTCAGAAGATTATTTTAGAGATAATGAAAGTATTTGCTGTCAAGATGTTTCAAACTTAGATGGTTATATAATTTCTACTGGTGGAGGAGTTATTAAGAGGAAGAAAAATATTGATGAGTTAAAAAAGAATGGTATTGTTATTTATATAGATAGACCTGTTATTAATATTTTAGAGGATGTAGAAACTTCTTCTAGACCATTATTGAAAGATGGACCACAAAAATTATATGATTTATATGATGAGAGAAATCAAATTTATTTAGATTCCTGTGATTATCATGTTATGAATGATTCTTCTTTAGAAGCTATTGTAGATAAAATTATTAATATAATATGAAAAATAATATAAAGATAATAAAGGAAAGTCAAAATGAGGCTATAACAAAATAACTTCTTAACAAAGTTATTTTGTTACAGCCTCTCTTTTCTTGTTATGAATTTATAGATAAATATTTTTAATTAAGATACATTTCTATTTTTATCCTAAGTCAAGTTAACAGTTTTGTTTATTGTTCTATAAATATCACCATTTGAATGATATTGCTTTGCAGTAACACTGGCACTTGCAGTTGCTCCACTTTTTGAAGCTACAGCATTACTTAACTTCCAAGTTGTAGAATAATTCTTTGTACTTACTGAAGAACTTGTACAAGAAGAAGTATTTCCATTATAAGTAAAAGTACCTTTTACAGTTATTGACCAATATTTTGTTCCATCTTCACCTTTATATGTTGCTGTTTTTGAATGAGTCATTGTAGTTCTTGCATTTAAATTTTCATATTCAATAGTAACCTCTATGTAACTTCCATCATCAAATTCTTCTTCGATATAAGTGATCGTATTTTTTAAAGCATTTACATTTGAAATAGCTAAAAAAATAATCCAAAAACAATTAATATAGACGTGAATATCTTTTTCATACTTTTCCTTCTTTCACTTTATTCGATTACTTCTTCAAAATAACCATTACTTGAATTTTTAATCTCTTCATATTCCTCTTTGTATATATAACTTCTATATGCGAAAAATACTAATGTAATAACTAGGAATATAGCTAAAAATATTTTTAATATTTTTGCAATTCTAGCTCTTTTAATAAGATCATATACATTTTCCTGCTCATAATAATCTATAATAACATCTTTAGGTGTTCCCAA
>CAZWZD010000171.1:0-4352 GCA_964638235.1 uncultured Erysipelotrichales bacterium | reverse complement strand
ATCAAAAGGAACATATATGGGATACATATGTATCATCGGATAGAGAAGGTACGGGGTTAGGACTAGCAATATGTAAGATGATATTTGATATGCATAACTTTGGCTATGATGTTTATAATACTACAAGAGGTGTTTGTTTTAAGATAGAATTTCATAAATAGCTTCAATTTATTACAATTGAAGTTATTTTTATGAAATTGTATATTCTTTTTTAATATTTTATGTTACAATGTTGACACTTGAAAGTGGGGATATACATGGAAAAAAGTGCAGTTCGTATGAAGGCATTTGCTACTGGCTTTGATGAAATAAAAGTTCATTTATCGAAAAACTATTATGATGGAATTAGCCATAAGTTTTATTTGAAAAATTTAAGAACTGATGAAATAGAATTGTTAAGTGGAGATATTAATGCTGGTGATGAAGAAGAAGGCTTTAAAGTGTATACTTTACACGCTTCTTTTGAGTTGGGATCGGTTTATAAGATTATTGATGCATATGGGTTATCATGTTTCTTAGATTTTACAAAGCTATCTATGGCAGAAGAGTTTGATGAATTATATTATTATGATGGTGATGATTTGGGTTGTACTTATACAAAAGAACAATCTGTTTTTAAGGTGTGGGCACCTTTGTCTACAGGTATTATTTTAAAGACTATTCAGCATGGTGAGGATATACTGTATCCTATGAAAAGAAGAAAAAGTGGAGTTTATGAGATTACTTTAAGAGGAGATTATGAGGGAATGCATTATTTCTTCTTAGTTAAGTTTGCTGGAAATTATGATATTGTTATGGATCCTTATGCTTATGCTACTTCTTCTAATGGTCGAACTTGTATTGTTGTGGATCCTGAAAAGCTGAAAATAAATAAATATAATTTGCCAGTATTAAAGCATATGACTGATGCGATCATATATGAAACAAGCGTTAGAGATTTTTCTATGCATAAAGCTGGAGGAATGAAGAACAGAGGTAAATTTGTTGCTTTTACTCAAGAAGATACGAGAACTGATACTGGTAAAACAACTGGTTTAGATTATTTAAGTGAAATTGGTATTACTCATTTACAATTGATGCCTATTAATGATTTTGCTACTGTAGACGAAGCTAATCCTAGAGTATTGTATAATTGGGGATATGATCCTGCTCAATATAATGTAACAGAAGGTAGTTATGTAACAAATCCAGATGATGGATATGCAAGGATTAGGGAAGCTCAACAAATGATTGAAGCGATTCATTCTAAAGGTATTAGGGTTGTTTTGGATGTTGTGTTTAATCATATGCATGATGTTAATAATAATGCTTTGGAAAAGACTACTCCTCATTATTTTTTTAGGAGATATAGCGATGGTACTTTGTCTAATGGCTCTTGGTGTGGAAATGATTTGAATACCAAAGCAAAAATGTGTCGTAAATATATTTTAGATATGTGTAAAAGATGGCAAGTTTTTTATGGATGCGATGGTTTCCGTTTTGATTTGATGGGATTAATTGATATAGATACAATACGTTTAGTTGAACAGCAGGGAAAGAGTATTGATCCATCGTTTATTATATATGGTGAAGGATGGAATATGAATACTGCTATTAAGGAAGAAGAAAGAACGACTATTCAAAATAATAGAAAAGTTCCTAATATTGGATTTTTTAATGATTTTTTGAGAAATACTTTTAGGGGAACAAATCAAATGGAAAATAAGGGTTATTTTGCAGGTGATACTTATAAGACTAATGAAGCTATTACAGCAATTTGTAATTATAATATGTTTGAAAACATAGGTCAAAGTATCAATTATGTGGAATGCCATGATAATGCTACAACATATGATAAGTTGAAGATTTCTAATTATGATGAAGAAAGAATGGATTTGCGTAAGAGAGCAAAGATGATGGTTGGAGCTGTGATTTTATCTCAGGGTGTTCCTTTTATTCATAGTGGACAGGAATTTTATCGCTCAAAAAGAGGTCAAACAAATACTTATAATGCTGGTGATACTATCAATGCACTTGATTGGTCTTTAAGAGATAGAAGAAATGAGGCTGTTGAGTTTTTTAAGCTTGTTGTAAATTTAAGAAAGAATAATCCATGTTTTAGATATTATGATTATGATGTTATTAGAGAAAATGTTACATTGGAGAATTTGGAACATCGTATTATTAAGTATCATTTGAAACAAAGCAAGGGTGAATATCAGGAGTTTATAGTTTATTTTAATGCCTCTAGAGAATCTTTTGTATTTGATGTAGACAATGATTATAAATTGCTATATCATATGGATGGCAAAGAGATTGTAAATAATCAAATTGAAATAACAGGAATTAGTCTTGTCATTTTAGTAAAATAAAGGAGGTAGTATGAAACTCATTGTGGGTTTAGGAAATCCTACTAAAGAGTATGAGAAAACACGTCATAATACTGGATTTATGGTTCTGGATGCTTTAGCAAGGGAGCTTAATGTTGAAATAAAGACTTCTAAGTTTAAAGGTGAATATGTTAAATTGAAGTATCATGGTGAAGATGTTATATTGTTAAAACCTATGACTTATATGAATTCTTCTGGTGAATCAGTAGGAGCTATCATGAGATTTTTTAAGATAGATATTGATGATATATTAATTATTTATGATGATTTGGATATGCCTGTAGGAAAGCTTCGATTGAGAGAAAGAGGAAGTGCAGGAGGTCATAATGGGATTAAGAGTATAATTGCTCATGTAGGAAGTCAGAATTTTAAAAGAATACGTGTTGGAATTGATAAAAATCCTCGTATTCCAGTTATAGATTATGTTCTTGGTAAGTTTACAAAGGAAGAACAAGCTTTAATAGAAGAAGGTATTAATAATGCTGTTAAAGCAGTGATTGTATATTTAGATAAAGGATTTAATTATGCAATGAATGAATTCAATCAAAAGAAGGCCTAGCTATCTAGGCTTTTTGATGTCGAGAGGTATATATGAGAAAAATTATTTCAACTATAAAGAATAATAATGCTTTAAAAGCAATGTTAAAGAATAGTGCTGAAATTATTACAATTAATGAATTAGATGAAGCATACTTAATAGCTGCTAGATTTATGTTGTCAAACGAACAAATCATTGTTATTAAAGATAATCAATATCAGGCACAATTATTATATGAACAATTAAAGCCATTGCTTCATTCAGCAGTTTGTTATTTTCCATGTGATGAATCATTACGTGTAGAAGCATTAGCTTATTCATTTGAGCTGCTTGGTGAAAGAGTTAATACATTATATCAGTTATCTTCTGATAAACCATCTGTCATTATATGTCATATGCACTCATTGATTAGATATTTGCCTTCATCTCAAATATTTCGTGATAATATAATTAAATTAAAAGTTGGCGATATTATTGAACCAATTGAGCTTAGAAAACAATTAATTCATGCAGGATATCATTCTACTACTAGAGTTGATCAGCCTTTTTACTTTGCTAAAAGAGGTGGAGTTATTGATGTTTTTTCGATTCAATATGAAGAACCAGTGCGTATTGAGTTTTTTGATGATGAAATAGAAAGTATTCGATTTTTTGAAACAAGAACACAAAGAGGACATGAAAGAGTTGATGAAATAACAATTTTACCTGCAAGTGATTTATTATATGATGAAAGTAATGTAAATAGTGTTATAGATAAGATTGATGAATTATATGAAAAAACTGTTAATGATGAAATAGAAGAAGAATTATCTGAAAGAATAGAATTAGATAAGCAATCTTTATTATCTTATGAATTAAATCCAAGTATGTATCAGTATATGGGATTGTTTAATGAAACATATACATTATTAGATTATTTAAATAATCCTATAATCATAGGTAATCAAAAGAGTATCTTTGAACAATATAACAGATATGTTGAAGAAAATTTCTTCTATTTTAGTGAAATTCAAAGTATTGGACATATGTTAAAAGGATTGAGTTTATATAAAGATCCTAGAAACTTATTGAAAAAAATAAATATTCAATTCTTAAACTTTGCAGATAATGAAAAGCAGATATTATTTCAAACTCATGAAGTTACATTGCCATTACAAAAAGAAAGTGCTTTTATTCAAAAGATAAGAGATGATATTATCTTAAATAAAGTATTTATGTGTCTTTTAAATCAGCATCAGATTAAAGTGATGGTTGATTTAATGGAAAATAACAATATTCCTTATTATTTAGTTTCATCTACTGATGAAAGTTATAATGGTGTTAATATTTATTTAGGAGAATTAACTAAAGGAATTGAATTTGTTGAAGAGCGAACAATATTTTATACTGCTACTGAATTATTTGGAGTTGTAAAGCAGAAAAAGGGTTATGTTAAATATAAAGAT
>CAZWZD010000170.1:0-4359 GCA_964638235.1 uncultured Erysipelotrichales bacterium | reverse complement strand
AGATTAGAAGAAATTGTTAAACTATTAGAAAAGAATGAAGTTCCTTTAGAAGAAAGTATTGCTTTGTTTCAAGAAGGTATTGAATTAAGTCAGTTTTGTAATCAAAAGCTTGAAAATATTCAAAATAAAGTTGCAAAAATATATGAGAATGGTGAATTAAAAGATTTTATAAGTGAGGAATAATTATGGATGAAATAAGAGAGTTAGTGAATCAAAGATTAGCCGAAATAATTGAACAGTATAAAGAAGGTAAAGTTAAAGAAGCAATGAAGTATTCTTTATTAGCACCTGGAAAACGTTTAAGACCAATTATGATGTTAAGTGTAATTAGGAGTTATGGATTACCTTATCATAAATATATTGATGTTGCGTGTGCTATAGAAATGATTCATACTTACTCATTGATCCATGATGATTTGCCTGGAATGGATAATGATGATTTAAGAAGAGGCAGACCTACTTGTCA
Organism: uncultured Erysipelotrichales bacterium; assembly: GCA_964638235.1. Taxonomy (GTDB): domain Bacteria; phylum Bacillota_I; class Bacilli_A; order Erysipelotrichales; family Coprobacillaceae; genus MGBC113645. The sequence goes on along the minus strand of CAZWZD010000170.1, from coordinate 3,893 downwards.
TAAGCAGTTTGATGAAGCAACAGCAATTTTGGCTGGTGATGCTCTTTTAAATGAAGCAGTTAATGTTATTTTAAAGACAGATCTTAATGACAGTTTGAAAATAAAACTTATTGATGAGTTATATAATGCAAGTGGACTTAATGGAATGATTTATGGTCAGCAGCAGGATTTGCATTTTGAAAATAAAAAAGCGACACTTGAAGAATTGAAAGATATTCATAAGTATAAGACAGGTGCTTTAATTTCAGTGAGTTTAGTGCTTGGCTCATTAATTGCTAGAGAGGAAGATGTAGAAAAATGGAGAAGAATTGGATATGATCTTGGACTAGCATTTCAAATTCAGGATGATGTTTTAGATGTTGTTGGCAATGAAGCAATATTAGGTAAAAAAGTAGGCAGTGATGCAAATAATCATAAATCGACTTATGTTTCTATTTTAGGAATTGAAAAAAGTGAAGAATATATTAAAGAACTTTTTGAAAAATGTTATGAGAATTTATATAGTTTACAAGTTAATCATGGTTTGATATTGGAATTATTTCAAAAAATATTAAAAAGGGTGAGTTAAATGAATGTTAGAGATATCCAAAATCCGTCTTTTTTAAAGAAGTTATCTATTTTAGAATTAGAGGAGTTATCTCAAGATATTAGACAATTTTTAATTGAAAGTGTATCTAAAACTGGAGGACATTTTTCCAGTAATTTAGGAGTTGTTGAATTAACAATTGCTTTGCATTATGTATTTAATACACCTGATGACAATATTATATTTGATGTAGGACATCAATCTTATGTTCATAAGATTTTAACTGGAAGAGCAAAAGATTTTGATACGCTGAGAAAATTTGAAGGCTTAAGTGGCTTCCAGAAAAGATATGAAAGTGAATATGATGTTTGGGAAGCAGGACATTCATCTACTGCTATTTCTTCAGCAACAGGTATGGCAATAGCAAGAGATTTAAATCGAGATAAGTATGAGATTGTTGCTGTTGTTGGAGATGCTGCCTTGATGAGTGGTGAAAGTTTGGAAGCATTAAATCATTTGGGTTCTTTAAAAAGAAATAAAGTTATTGTTATTTTGAATGATAATGATATGTCTATTGGTAAAAATGTTGGTGGATTAAGTAATTTTTTAAATAAAGTTCGTAGATCTTCTAAATATAAGACTTCCCGAGATAATTATGTTTCGGTTTTATCTAAATCTAAAATTGGAAATATTATATATAATGCCAGTAGAAAAGTGAAAGAAGAAATAAAAAAAGATGTATTGGCTGAAACAATGTTTTCTGAATTTGGTTTAGATTATATTGGTCCTATTGATGGACATAATTTTAAAGAACTGATTAGTGCATTAAATTTTGCTAAAGAAGCTAATCATAGTATTGTTGTTCATGTACATACTAAAAAGGGGAAAGGTTATCTTTTGGCTCAAGAAGATAAAAAGGGAATTTATCATGGTGTTGCTCCTTTTGATTATAAAAAAGGAATTGTTTTAAAAAATGATAAGTTTTATCAATCTTGGAGCAGTTGCGTTTCTTCTCATATTGATTATCTAATGACAAGAGATGAAGATATTGTAGTCATAACTCCAGCTATGATTACTGGCAGTCAGCTCCATGATTGCTTTTTACATCATCCAAGCCGATGTTTTGATGTTGGTATTGCTGAAGAACACGCAATGACTTTTACGGCTGGTTTATCGATTAAAAATAAAAAGCCATATTTAACTATTTATTCTTCATTTATTCAAAGAGCTTATGATCAACTAAATCATGATATAGCAAGAATGGATTTACCTTGTTTGATTGGAATTGATCGTGCCGGATTGGTTGGTGAAGATGGTGAAACACATCATGGTGTCTTCGATATAAGTATTTTCAATTCTATACCTAATATTATATTGATGACTCCAAAAGATGGCTTAGAAGCTATGAAAATGATAAATACAGCAATGTTTAATTTTGATCATCCATATTTAATGAGATTTCCTAGAGGAAATATAAAGAAAGTAGTAGAAACAACACTAGAAACAATAGAAGTAGGAAGCTGGGAGTGGATTATTGACAATGATTCAAGACTAACTGTTATTACTTATGATAGTAAAGTTAATAAAGTTAAAGAACTTATTGAAGAAAATAATTTAAATGTATCTTTGATAAATGCTAGATTCATAAAACCGATGGATTGCACAATGTTAAATTTGCTTGCAAAAGATAATCAGCATTTATTGATATATGAAACAGATATGTTAAATGGTGGATTGGGCTCATTGATTAGTCAATATTATCATCAGCAGCAGTTTGATATAAAACTATCTTTTATGGGGATTGATGATCATTATGTTCCTCAGGGAAGTATAGATCAATTATTAGATTATGAGAAATTGAGTATAGAATATTTATATCAAAAAATAGAGGAGATTTTAAATGAAGAAAGAAAGAATTGATGTTCTTTGTGTAGAAAAAGGATTATTTGATTCAAGAGAAAAAGCAAAAAGAGCAATTATGGCTGGTATTGTCAGAGATGATTATGATTATATAGATAAGCCTGGAACGAAAATTCCTATTGATTCTAATCTTTATGTAAAAGGTAAAACATTGCCTTATGTTTCAAGAGGAGGACTAAAATTAGAGAAGGCTTTAAAAGAATTTGATTTAGATATTCATGATCATATTATGTTAGATATTGGTTCATCCACTGGTGGATTTACTGATTGTGCTTTGCAAAATGGTATTAAGTTTGTTTATGCATTGGATGTAGGTACAAATCAGTTAGTATGGAAATTAAGAAGTGATGAAAGAGTAAAAGCTATGGAGAATACCAATTTTAGATATGCAACTGCTGATATGTTTGATATTCAGCCTACTTTTGCAACCATTGATGTTTCATTTATATCATTAAGACTTATTTTTCCTCCTTTATCTAAGATTATTAAAGAAAATAGTTATATTGTTGCTTTAATAAAACCTCAATTTGAAGCTGGAAGAGAAGAAGTTGGTAAACATGGGATTGTTAAAGATAAAAAAGTACATGAGAAAGTTATTAAAAATGTTATTTCTTATGGCTTAGAAAATGACTTATATTTAAAGAAATTAACTTTTTCACCAATTACTGGTGGAGAAGGAAATGTTGAGTTTTTGGCTTTATTTCAAAAAGGTGTTAATGAAAATATTGATTTTGATATCACTGAAATCGTAAATGAAGCACATAATTATTTTGGAAAGTAGGTGGAACTATGCTAAAAAGCTTATATATTTCTTCTTTTGTTATTATTGATGAAGTACAGATTGATTTTCATAATGGAATGTCAGCTTTAACTGGTGAAACAGGAGCTGGAAAATCCATTATTGTTGATGCTATTGGACAATTGACAGGTAATCGCACTCAAAGTCAATTTGTAAAAAAGGGTGCTAATAAAGCTATTATTGAAGGTATTTTTGAAATTAATAACAAAGAATTTTGTGATGCTTGTAAACAAATCAATATTGATGTTGAAGATGAAGTTGTCATAACAAAAGAAATCTATGCTAATGGAAAAAGCAGTATCAAAATTAATTATCGCAATGCTTCATTAAGTGCATTAAAACTTATTATGCCTTATTTAATAGATATTCATTCGCAGTTTGAAACACAGGCATTATTTGCACCAAAGAAACATATTGAAATTTTGGATCAATACATTGATAAACAATTTATAGCTTTAAAAGAAGAATATAAGCTTGTTTATGATAAGTATAGAAAACTACAAAGAAAACTTGATAATGTTTTAAATGAAGATCAAAATATTGAACAGATTGAATTTTATCAATCACAGATTGATGAAATTGAAGAATGTGAATATACAGATGAAGAAATTGAAGATTTTGAAAATGAATTAAAAAGATTAGAGAACT
>CAZWZD010000169.1:0-4364 GCA_964638235.1 uncultured Erysipelotrichales bacterium | reverse complement strand
TCAATAATGACTGGTATGCAATCTATGGCGAAGGGAAAGGAATCTGCGATTTATAATATTAATAAGAAAGCTATAATGATTATAGTTTTCTTTTTTATTATCTTTATAAATATAGATTGAGAGATAATATAAGTTAAATATAGTCTAGTATAAATTATTTAAATAAATGAAAATAGATAGTCTTATATTATTCTGTGTTATAATACAAATAAGTAGTGATTATATGGGAATCTATTTAAATCCTACGAATAGAGAATTTAGCGAAGCATTTCGTAAAGAAATCTATGTTGATAAGTCTTTATTAATTGAAAAAGTAGAATATTTAAAAGAAAAAGTGAATAAATATGTCTGTGTATCACGTCCAAGACGATTTGGAAAGAGTACAGATGCCAATATGCTGGTTGCCTATTATTCAAAAGGCTGTGATTCATCAAATATCTTTGATAACTTAAAAATCAGTGAAACAGCAATGTATCAAAAACATTTGAATAAGCATAATGTCATTCATTTAAATATACAGAGTTTTTTAAGTGATAGTGATGATATAAAAGAAATGATACAGTTAATTAACGATTCATTAATATGGGAATTATTAATGGTATATAAAGATCTTTTATATTTTAATAATAAAAAGCTCATTAGAGTACTTGATGATATATATTCACAAACAAATGAAACATTCATTTTTGTCATAGATGAATGGGACTGTATCTTTAGAGAATATAAAGAGGATAAGAAAGCACAAAATCAATATTTAGATTTTCTAAGAAATCTGCTAAAGGATAAACCATATGTAGAACTTGCCTATATGACAGGGATACTGCCAATCAAGAAATATGGAACACATAGTGCCTTAAATATGTTTAAGGAAATATCAATGCTCAATCCAACACCACTGGAAGAATTTATGGGCTTTACTGAAAGAGAAGTCGAAGAATTATGTCAAGAATATGATATGGATTATAATAATATCAAAGAATGGTATGATGGCTATAAAATGACAGAGAGTTTGTCAATCTATAATCATCGTTCAGTAGTCTATGCGTTAATGGATAGAAAGTATGAAAACTACTGGACAAGTACAGAGACCTATGAAGCCTTACAAATCTATATCGATATGAACTTTGATGGCTTAAAAGATGATATTATCAAACTGTTGGCAGGAGAGAGCATAGCAGTACAGACAACATCATTTAAAAATGACATGACAACATTCGATACAAAAGATGATGTCTTAACACTGCTTATTCATTTAGGGTATTTGGGATATGACAGAGAGAATCAGTCGGTGTATATTCCCAATAAGGAAGTCGTTGATTCCTTTATCAATTCCATAAGAAGTTCCAACTGGGACAGTACAACCAAAGCACTGTTAAATAGTCAGGCTTTATTAGAGGCAACATGGCAAGAAGATGAAGAAGCAGTAGCGAGATATATAGAAGAAGCGCATTTGGATACATCAATCTTGACATACAATAATGAAAATGCCTTATCCTATACGATAGCGATCGCCTATATAGCAGCGAGAAATCATTATACGATGATAAGAGAGATGCCAAGCGGGGAAGGGTATGCAGATATAGTATTTATTCCCTATAAAGACAAACCGGCAATGGTGGTAGAATTAAAATGGAATAAAGAAGCCGATACAGCAATCAAACAAATCAGGGAAAAGAAATATCCCAAGGCATTAGAAAACTATTTAGATAATTTATTATTAGTAGGAATCACCTATAATAAAGAAACAAAAAAACATACTTGTGTTATTGAAAAATGGTAATTTAAAATAATATGAGAATAACCTTGTTTATAATCAAAAAAATATGTGGAGAAATTTCACTCCACATATTTTTTAATGTTGCTAAATTGACAATATTGGAATAAGAAATCTTTTTTCCTTGTTTACCCTAAAGTAAGAAAGATCTAAAGCATTGCCAGATACTTATTAATTTTATTTTAAGATATTTATTTGTTTGTAAAAAATGCAAAGAATAAAAGAAATTATTGATGATTATAGAGATGTGATGATATTGTATGAATAGAAATTTTCATAAATCTAAGAACCATGCTCTTAGTTAGAAAAGATAGACTTAAAAACAGGAATGTAACTTCAGGTATATGTTCCTGTTTTTTGTGATAGAAGGTATATTTTTATAAGATTCTATAAGTCAAATTATGAGTGTTTTAAATTTCTTATCAAAAATTATCTATAGATTATCTTTTTTAATCGAATGAAAAAACATATAGCAAATATGAATAAATAAAAAATAATCAAAGTGATAAATTAATCGTATTATGTTCCTTTATAAGTCAAATTGATATATAATATCAAGCGGAAATAAAAAGGAGAAAAAACACTAATGATAGTGTAGGAGGCTATATGATGAAAACATTAGACTTTTGTACAACTCAATATTGTTATGCCTTTTTTCACTTTTCTATTTTTGTCGATTAAAACATATCTTTATTAAAGATATGTTTTTTTTAAAATTATGAAATGGAGGACAATAGAATGCCAAAGAAAGAAGATATTAATACAGTTTTAGTTATTGGTTCAGGTCCTATTATCATTGGACAAGCTTGTGAGTTTGATTATTCAGGAACACAAGCGTGTAAAGCGCTTAAAGGATTAGGTTACAAAATTGTTTTGGTTAATTCAAATCCCGCAACAATTATGACAGATCCAGAAACTGCTGATGTCACATATATTGAACCATTAAATTTAGAAAGATTAACACAGATTATTGAAAAAGAAAGACCTGATGCTTTGCTTCCTAACTTAGGTGGACAATCAGCGTTAAACTTATGTTCAGAGTTATCTAATGCTGGTATATTAGATAAATATAATGTACAAGTATTAGGTGTTAAAGTAGATGCCATTGAACGTGGTGAAGATCGTTTGGAATTTAAAAAAGCAATGAATGCTTTAGGAATTGAAATGGCAAGAAGTGAAATCGCTAATACTGTAGATGAAGCTTTAGCTATTGCTGAAAGATTAGGTTATCCAGTTGTCGTAAGACCTGCTTATACAATGGGTGGAGCAGGTGGCGGACTTGTCTACAACATTGAAGAATTAAAAACGGTTGTTAATAGAGGGTTACAAGCCAGCTTAGTACATCAATGTTTAATTGAAGAATCAATTTTAGGCTGGGAAGAATTAGAATTAGAAGTTGTTAGAGATGCTAATAATAATCTCATTACTATTTGTTTTATTGAAAATATTGATCCATTAGGTATTCATACAGGTGATTCATTCTGTAGTGCCCCAATGCTTACAATTTCAAAAGAATTACAAGCAAGATTACAAGAACAGGCCTATAGAATTGTTGAATCAATTGGTGTTATTGGTGGAACAAATGTGCAGTTTGCTCATGATCCAGTAACAGATAGAATCGTTGTTATTGAAATTAATCCAAGAACTTCACGTTCTTCAGCACTTGCTTCTAAAGCAACAGGATTCCCAATCGCATTAGTTTCAGCAATGTTAGCTGCTGGACTTACATTGGAAGATATTCCATGCGGTAAATATGGAACATTAGATAAATATTATCCTGATGGGGATTATGTAGTAATTAAATTTGCAAGATGGGCATTTGAAAAGTTCAAAGGTGCTGAAGATAAATTAGGTACACAAATGAAAGCAGTTGGGGAAGTTATGAGTATTGGTAAAACATACAAAGAAGCTTTCCAAAAAGCAATTCGTTCATTAGAAATAGGTCGTTATGGTTTAGGTCATGCAAAAAATTTTGATCAATTATCAAAAGAAGAATTGTTAAAGATGTTAATTAATCCAACAAGTGAAAGACAATTTATTATGTATGAAGCTTTAAGAAAAGGAGCAACTGTTGATGAATTGTTTGAACTTACAAAGATTAAACATTACTTCATTGAACAAATGAAAGAATTAGTAGAAGAAGAAGAAAGAATCTTAACTTATAAAGGTCAGCAATTACCTGATGAAGTTTTAAAACAGGCTAAAAAAGATGGATTTTCTGATAAATATTTAAGTCAATTATTAGATATTGAAGAAAAAGAAATTAGAAATCAAAGATTAGCTATGGGTATGAAACAGGCATGGGAACCTGTTCATGTTTCAGGAACACAAAATAATGCTTATTATTATTCGACTTATAATGCTCCAGATAAAACTGTTATTTCTGATAGAAAGAAAATCATGATTTTAGGTGGTGGACCAAACAGGATTGGTCAAGGTATTGAGTTCGATTATTGCTGTGTTCATGCTGCACTTGCTTTAAAGAAATTAGGTTTTGAAACAATTATTGTCAACTGTAACCCAGAAACAGTATCAACTGATTATGATACTTCTGATAAATTATATTTTGAACCATTAACATTAGAAGATG
>CAZWZD010000168.1:0-4384 GCA_964638235.1 uncultured Erysipelotrichales bacterium | reverse complement strand
CTACTCATGTTATTATGGGAAAATCTATTCAAGAACAAGGATATGAATATGGATTAGCTAAAGAAAAAGAAACAATAGCAATTAAAATGCCAGTATTCTCATTTGAAAAGATTACTGGAGCAGAGATTTCTTTAGGACCTGAAATGAAATCTACAGGAGAAGTTTTAGGTATTTCTAAAGATTTTGATGAAGCTATTTATAAAGCATTTATTGGTACAGGTATTAATTTACCTAAAAAGAAAAATATCATAGTAACTATTAAAGATAGTTCTAAAGCAGAATTCTTACCTATTGCAAAACAATATTATATGTTTGGATATGATCTATATGCAACTGAAGGAACATATAATTACTTAAAGGCAAATAATGTACCTGTACATTTAGTCAATAGAATCGATGCAAAAACAAATACATTATTTGATTTAATGTTATCAGATACAGTAGATCTAGTCATAGACATACCTACAAGAAATAATAATTTAAAAGATGGATTCTTAATAAGAAGATTTGCGGTAGAAGCAGGTATACCAATTTACACATCTATAGATACAGCTCAAGCATTAATCAACTGCTTAGAAAAAAGACATATAGGTGATACATCATTAATTGATATAACTAAGTTAAAATAATCTAAAAAGGATTTCTTTAAAATAGAAATCCTTTTTAGATTAATAAAACATTATGTCTCTAATAAATATTAATAATTCTGTAATTTTATATTTATCTTTTAATATTATTTTGTGATATTCATTAATATACTATTGACTTATATATATAAAGAGTTATAATAATATTAACAATTGAACAATTGTTCATATGAAAACATATTGGAGGTAAAAAAGATGAAGAAAACATATAAGATTGAGGTAGATTGTGCTAATTGTGCTAATAAGATGGAGGAAGCTGCTAAGAAAACGAAAGGTGTTAAGGATGCTGTTGTTAATTTTATGACATTAAAGATGAAGGTTGAATTTGAAGATGGTGTCAATGTTGATGAAGTCATGCAAGAAGTTTTAAAAAATTGTAAAGTTGTTGAAGATGATTGTGAAATTTACTTATAATTTTTAGGGTGCTGCATGAATGCAGTACTTTTTTTGGAGGGGTGAATATGAATAAGAAGCAACAGAAGGTTTTACAGCGTATTATTGTATCATTTGTTTGTATTGTTGTATTGGAGTTATTGCCTATTGATGGCTATTTGAAGTTTGTTTTGTATATGATTCCTTATTTGATTATTGGATATGATATATTAAAGAAAGCTTTCAAAGGAATAAAGAATAGACAGGTATTTGATGAGAACTTTTTGATGAGCGTTGCGACTATTGGGGCTATTGCGTTAGGTGATTATACTGAAGGTGTAGCAGTTATGTTGTTTTATCAAATTGGTGAGCTGTTTCAAAGCTATGCAGTTGGTAAGAGTAGAAGGAATATTAGTGATTTGATGGATATCAGGCCTGATTATGCTAATATTGAAAATGAGAATGGAGAAGTAGAGCAAGTTGATCCTGATGAAGTAGAGATTGGTACTATAATAACCGTTAAACCTGGTGAAAAGATACCAATTGATGGTATAATAACTGATGGTAAGACAGTTTTAAATACGAGTGCTTTAACTGGTGAAAGTTTACCTAGAGATGTTGGTGCTGGCGATGAAGTTATTAGTGGCTGTATTAATATGAGTGGAGTTTTAAGGATTAGAACAACTAAAGAATTTGGGGAATCTACTGTTTCTAAGATATTAGATCTAGTAGAGAATGCAAGTTCTAAGAAATCTAAATCAGAAAACTTTATATCTAAGTTTGCGAGATATTATACTCCTGCTGTATGTTATAGTGCTTTGGCTTTAGCGCTTATACCACCAATAGTGCGTATGGTTTTTATGTCTTTGGATCCTGATTTTGGTGAATGGATCTTAAGAGCGTTAACTTTCTTAGTAATATCTTGTCCTTGTGCTTTGGTTGTCAGTATACCTTTAAGCTTTTTTGCAGGCATTGGTGGAGCAAGTAATCAAGGTATATTGGTAAAGGGTTCTAATTATTTAGAAACGTTATCTGAAGCTAAATATGTTGTATTTGATAAAACTGGTACAATGACTCAAGGAATTTTTGAAGTTACTGGTATTCACCATAATACAATGGATAAAGATCAATTATTGGAATATGCTGCATTGGCTGAAAGTTATTCAACTCACCCAATTAGTTTAAGTTTACAAAAAGCTTATAGTAAAACAATAGATAAAAATAGAGTAACTGATGTTGAAGAAATTAGTGGTAATGGTGTAAAGGCTAAAGTAGATGGAATTGAAGTAGCTGTGGGTAATTCTAAGCTAATGGATAAATTAGGTGTAAAATATAATGAATGCCATGAAGTTGGTACAGTTGTTCATATAGCAATTGATGGTCAATACGAAGGACATATTTTAATATCTGATTTAATGAAACCTACTGCTAAAGAAGCAATTGTTGCTTTAAAGAAGATTGGTATTAAAAAGACTATTATGTTAACTGGCGATAAGAAATCTGTAGCAGACAAAGTAGCTTCTGATTTAGGTATTGATGAAGTATATAGTGAGTTATTACCAGGTGATAAGGTTTCTAAAGTCGAAAGTTTATTAAATTCTAAAGATAGTAAAGATAAACTAGCCTTTGTAGGTGATGGTATCAATGATGCTCCTGTATTATCAAGAGCTGATATTGGAATTGCAATGGGAGCATTAGGAAGTGATGCTGCTATTGAAGCGGCAGATATCGTACTAATGGATGATGATCCATTAAAGATTGCAAAAGCTATTAAAATAGCTAAAAAATGTATAAGAATTGTCTATGAGAATATATATTTTGCGATAGGGGTCAAACTAATATGTTTATTTTTTGGTGCTATCGGTATCGCAAATATGTGGATTGCTATATTTGCAGATGTAGGTGTTATGGTACTAGCTGTATTAAATGCAATTAGAACATTATATGTTAAAAAGCTATAGAAAGAGGTAAGATAATGACTAATGAAATTGAATGTTGTGATGTCATTGAGGTACATGAAGATTTAATAAAAATAGTAGAAGAAAAGATGCCTCCAGAAGAAGAATTATATGATTTAGCAGAACTTTTCAAGGTATTTGGAGATTCTACTCGTATTAGAATATTATTTGTATTATTTGAAGCAGAAGTTTGTGTTTGTGATTTAGCGCATACATTAAATATGACTCAATCAGCTATATCACATCAATTAAAGATATTAAAACAAAATAAACTAGTAAAAAGCAGAAGAGAAGGAAAATCTATCTTTTATTCATTAGCGGATGGACATGTTCGCACAATCATTAATCAAGGATTAGAACATATAGAAGAAGATTAATTATTTTCTATAACAAAAAAAGGTGACAGCATTATCCCAGTAAATCTTGCTGTTGCCTTTTTATTGAGTATTTAAATTATTCAGGGAATTTGTAAGAGAAAATTCCATTTTATTATTTTGCTTTTTTAAAGTGGAATTTAACTTTTCAATTTAGCTCTTTGTATACTTTTTTTCAGCTTCCAAAATTCACCCTAATATCGCAATAGCATATTGTTGATATATATTAGATTCATTTATATTATTATCTTGATCAATATAATTGACTTTAACTTTTAAATTAGAATAGTACGAATTTAGAGTATCCATATTCATATCTGTACTAACCATATAATATTTAACTTTTGAACGAGCTTTATTTTCAAGTGTAATTTTAGGATTTGCTAAATCTTCAGTATATTCTTTTTTATTAGATAAATCTGAATCAATGGTTCCTATAGTTTCTATTCCCTGCAAATCAAAGTCAATATTGTTCATATTAAGATTATCGTCTTCAACATGAATGATAGAAATAAATAAACAATAATGAGTATCATCTTTAATGGTATTACCATAATCATACACAGCCAAATCAACAAGAATACTATCTTCTTTTAAAATTGTATCTTTTTTTGAATCACTTGTTTTAGTGCAGTTGCATAACATGAGTGATAAAATAACTGCCAATAATATTTTCTTCATTATTATACATCTCCTTTACCAATCTGTATAATTATTAGAAAAATCTTCTATCTGTTTAGATAATTCATATTCTACATTAATATATATTGGTACTAATGATAAATACTTCTTATTGCTTATACTATTATTAAATAGATGTGATTCAAGCTTAATATTATTATTATCTATATCTCCAATAAATGGTTCGGTAGCTGGTACATACCAATCATTTTCTTTATCATAATCTAAAAATAGAATATATTGATTAGATGTAGAAATAACAGGTTCAATAAACAATTCATCATCCAATGTTATAAACATTTTAAAAATATTGCTATAAGCTACTTCTTTTCTTTGAGCAAATAATATATTA
>CAZWZD010000167.1:0-4440 GCA_964638235.1 uncultured Erysipelotrichales bacterium | reverse complement strand
TTCACATCATAGTCAACTGACTCAAATCAATCAAAAATGAACTGCGAAACTTGAGAAGATTATAAATAAATTTGTGTTTCTTATTCCAATTGTGATTCTTTTAATAGGTATTGTGGCATATTATATAATGGTTCCTAACATATACGGAAGTATCATATCGTTTGGTGATTGGTTATTTACAGATTCTCAAAACATTATCAATACTTTGAAAAATCCGAATACTATTTTTTTTAAGATAAATTGTATCATCGGTATAAAATTTTTTTGTTGGGTATGGACGTTTGGATTAATTACTTCTCTATTCTTTGTTGGAAAACAATTTCAAACTAAATCCAAACCAGATACAATAAATTCTATTTTTATAAAGAAAGAACCATATCTGATGATGCAAAAAGTGACAAGTGAACTTAAACTACTGAAAATTCATAAAAATAGTGAGCAGCTTGATTCTTTAATATATACTGTAAAGAAATTGGAGGAAAGGTTATCTATTGAAAGTGATTTTGGTTATGGACAAAGTATTGTAATTAATTGTGAGAATAACATTGCTCAACAGATCCAGTTCCTCTTAGATACTGTTTCTTGTGTTGAGGAGGGTAATTTTGAAGAAAATTTAAGAGCAATGAAGGCGGCTGTAATGGATATTAATTGTCTTTTATATAGACGAATTGAGCTAAAGAGAAAATAAAATACTTGAATTAAATTATATTAAATAAGTGATATATTTATTATGTGAGTTATAATATATACTATCACTTTTTTTTACTTGTTTGTTTTATGAAAATATAATAGAATGTATCCAAGGAGTTTGAGGGTATGAAAGGTTTCTATTATAATTTGAATACGTGTATTGGTTGTTTTGCTTGTCAGGTTGCCTGTCAAGATGCTCATCTTTTAGCATCTCATCAGCGTTTAAGAAAAGTTAAATATGTAGATAAAATAAAACACTATGTATCAATGTCATGTAATCATTGTGAAAATTCAGTATGTGTTGAACATTGTCCTACTGGAGCTATGTATTGTGAAGAGGAAGTTGTTTTGCATAATAAACAAAAGTGTATAGGCTGTGGTACATGTGCTATGTTTTGTCCATATCATGCAATTATATTATCTGCACAATATGGCTGGGCAGTTAAGTGTGATAGTTGTATAGATCTAAGAAAGCAAGGAAAGACACCAGTTTGTGTAGCAAGTTGTCCTACCCATAGTTTAGATTATCGTGAGTTACCTGAAAGAAAGGAAAATATATTTGGAGTAAAAGCATTGCCAAGAATTTATATAAAGGATGATTATGATGAAGAAGTATAAATATATAATATTGGGAAGTGGGATTGCAAGTTATGGTGCTTTAGAAGAAATTAAAAAGAAATCCAATGATGTTTTAATCATAACAGATTCAAAATTATGTTATCTAAAACCGTTATTATCGAAAACAGCTTTTACATGCTATAATTTAAATTTAACTTATTTACCTGATATATATAATTCTATTGATATAATATATGAAAAGATTATTTCTATAGATATTCAAAATAAAGTTATTAATAACAAGTATCAATATGAATATTGCATATATGCATTAGGAGCTATCTCAAGAAGATTAAATATTCAACAGCCAACTTATTATTTAAGAACACCAGAAGATTTTTATGCGATTAAAAGAAAACTGCCTTTTATTGATTCAGTTGCAGTGGTTGGTGGAGGAAATATTGGAATAGAGATTGCAGTTATGTTATCCAAGACTGGTAAGAATATTACAATTTATGAGGCTGCATCTTCTTTGATGAGTCGCTATTTAACAAAAAGTGGTAGTGATTATTTAATAGATTTATTGAATAAATTGAATATTCAAGTTTATTGTGATAGTCATAGAGAAAAATATGATGAAGATATGATTATTGCATGTATTGGAAATGAAAGATTCAATTTGTTTAATAAACCAATTAAAGTTGATGAATATTTAGAATTTGATAATCAAATTTACGCTTGTGGTGATTGTGTTGAAGGTAATGCAGGATTATGGGATGAAGCGTATTTACAAGGTCAAATTGCTGGTAAAAATGTAACTGGTGGATATATTGAGTATAAACCGAAAGATTATCCATTAGTTATGCATGTTGAAGAATTTGGAATATATTCTTCATTGATAAATACAAATAAAGAATATGATGAAATCAGAGAAAACACATTTGTTTCTTTAAGTAATAGCAGATTAACACTTATTGGAGATACTTCAATAATTACCCAATTAATGGAGGAATTAGAATGAATGAATTAATAGCATTTTTTACTTCGTATAAAGAATATTTAAAATATAATAACATATCTAAACAGTATTATGATGATTTATTAAAAGGAACAAATGCGAATATCTATATACCTTTATGGGCAAGTTGTAAAAACGGTGAAAAGATCCTTAATAATGAAATCACATTGGATGTTATAAAGTTTTATAAGAAGTATGGTTATACATATCAAAAAATAGATGGAAATCCTGCAGATTATATTGGTGAGCAATTATTGTTTATAGATTATTTAGCTAAAGCTCATGAATATGATGCTATAGAAGAATTTAAAAATTTATATTATATTGATACTGTTATGAATTTACTAAAATATCTTCCTGAAAAAATGAAAGATATCAGGAATTTATTATTAGATTCAATTGAATATATTCCTCAATATAAAACTATAATACCATTAAATAAAGAAATAGAGGTTGATGAATTAAAAACAGTTTGTTCAGCAGGCATTAATAACTGTGGTGGAAAATGTAGGATAGATATTGGAGTTTGTGAAGGATGCATTATTCATATTGATACTGATCGTTCATTAAATGATCCACAAATAAGAGCATGTGTAAGAGGACGTGGTTATAAAAGAACTTTTATGAATAGCGAACGTTTAAAATATCCAATGAAAAGAATAGGTAAAAGAGGAGAAGGACGTTTTAAGCGTATTACTTATGATGAAGCCACTACTATCATTGCAGATAAAATGAAAGAAGTATTAGATAAATATGGACCATTAAGTAGATATGTTATTTATTCAACCGGTGTAAGTGCTGTTATGCGACCTGATGACATGATTAAAAGATTATTAAATATTACTGGAGGCTATTTAGCAACTTATAATTCCTATAGCAGTGCTGCAGCAAGCTATGTTACACCATATATCTATGGAGATAGTTTAAGTGGAAATAGTGAGGAAGATGTTTTAAATACAAAGTTTTTGATTTTATGGGGACATAATCCTTCTGAAACTATTTTCGGTTCACATCGTAACTATTATATTTCTAAACTTAAAGAAAAAGGTGTAAAAATAGTTGTAATTGATCCAAGATGCAGTGATAGTGTTTTAGCATATGCTTCAAAATGGATTCCAATCAAACCAGGAACTGATAGTGCATTATGTGATGCGATGGCATATGTTATTTATAAAAATAATTTGCAGGATCAAGCATTTATGAATGACTTTTGTATTGGTTTTGATAAAGATCATATGCCAAAAGGTTATGAAGATCAGGAAAATGTTTATGATTATTTAATGGGTAAATCTGATGGGGTTGTTAAAACTCCAAAATGGGCAAGTGCGATAACGGGGATAGATGAAAAAGATATTGAAGAGCTTGCTATTGAATACGCTTCAACAAAACCTGCTTGTATATTACCAGGTTTAGGTTTTCAAAGGACTTTGAATGGAGAACAATCTGAAAGATGTGTTGCTATGCTTACTTGTTTAACTGGAAATGTTGGAATAAGTGGAGGCAGTGCCGCAGGAGCAAACTGGACAGATGAACATCCGATGCCTTCTTTTCCTTTAGGAGATAGACCTTCAAAAGGAAAAATTCCTACTTTTTTATGGACGAAAGCAGTGAAAGAGGGAGTTTCAATGGGAATATTGGACGGTTTAAAAGAAACTGATCATTTAGATACAAATATAAAATTAATTTTTAACTTAGCTGGAAATACGCTTATAAATCAGCATTCTAATATCAATGAAACTATAAAGATATTAGAGGATGAAAGCTTATGTGAATTAATTGTATGTTCGGATTTATTTATGACTCCTAGTGCCAAGTATGCAGATATTATTTTGCCAGCTACATCTTTATTTGAAGGAAATAATATTGCTTTGCCATGGACCTATGGACATTATTTATTGCATAATACTAAAGTTATAGAACCTATGTTTGAATGTAAGTTTGAATATGAATGGATAGCTATGCTTGCTAAAAAATTAGGTGTCTATGAAGAATTTAGTCAAGGACATCAAAGTGTTGATGATTGGCTTATTGATTTATATAATCAAACTAGAAAATTAGAAAAGGAACTGCCGCCATATGACTTATTTAAAAAGTATGGAGGATATCAATATAAAAAACCTCAACCTTTTATTGCGTATAAAAAACAGATAGAAGAAAAAATACTATTTCATACA
>CAZWZD010000166.1:0-4441 GCA_964638235.1 uncultured Erysipelotrichales bacterium | reverse complement strand
CTTGCTTTTCATCTAGATTATTATAAGAAATATGCAGTTTATAATTTGCTTCCATTAAAAGCGTATCATAAATAAATCCTTCATAATCATCAACAGGGCTAATATTCAATACATATCCTTCAACTGATGTTGGAAGATAATAAAGTTCTTTATTATTCACACTTTCATTTTTTTCAATAAATCCTACAACTTTGTAATTTATCCCTTCTATATTCAAAATATCATTAATCTTACAGTTTATCTTACTATCACTATTGATGAGTATTTCATTGCCATTAGCAGGTAATGCTCCAGTAATAACACAATTTTTTAATGTATCTAAATCAGTAATACCAATACATTTAAATTCATTATCATCATAAAAATAAAAATATGGTATAATCGTTGAATCTAATTCTGTCGATAAAGCCATTTGTTTAACTTTATTATATCTCATGTACCAATCTTCAAAATCTAATTCTATATAATGAAATGACTTAAATATCATCTCATTTGGTATATAATGATTATCTATCATTATTGCCAAATATGAAGCAAAGAAACCTAATATAATAAATAAAGATATTGTCATCTTTTTGTATGACTTCATTTCTCTTAAAGCTATATAAGAAAGTGACTGTTTTTTTAGCTTTCTATATCTTATATCGATCTTTTTAAATTTTTCACCATCAAATGCTCCTGTTAAAGATTGAGAAGCACTGCTATAAATTGGATATAAGCAATAGATGATAATGCAGGCTAGTAGCAGTAAAGCATATCCTATTATTTTTAATGGATTAATCATAAAGACAAAAGTTGTTTCTTTAGAATACACAACAGCATTTTGATAAGCTATAGGTAATGAAACAGCTATTCCTAGCACAATCGCAGGAAACGAACTCAATAGCATCTCATACAAAACAGTAACGAGCATTTGTTTGGTTGTCATTCCTATCCCTCTTAACAAGGCAAATTCTTTTGATCTTCTTTTTAAAGAAGATGATGTAAGTGATACTAATGCAAATCCTGTCAAAACGAGAGTTTCTACTAAAACAAAGACTTCCTGCACATCTAATGAATTTAAATCATAATTATTAACATCTGAATTATTTCTATTGACAACATCATAACCCTTAGGGTTAGTTATATAATCTTCAAAATCATATACATTATCTTTTCCAATTGGATTTAATGCTATAAACAAATCTGTATCAGAATAAACCTTCAAACTATTAAATTCTTGAATATTAGTATAAATATCAGAAAAGTACTGTGACTGAGGATTATCTATAATTCCTACAATTGTATAAATTTCTGTTTGATTGTTAATAGTTAATTCTAAAGTATCATTGAGCTTCAAATTTTCATCTTTAGATAACAGTGAACTAATGAGAATTTCATGATCATTCTTTATTTTTCTGCCATTAACTGTCATTTTACAAAAATCAAATAACTCATCATCAACTCTTGCAATCACATAATCATTATAGCTTCCCTGCACATATTCATAGTAAGCTTCCCAATCTTTATTAGCATCATAACAATTTGGGAGCATCTAAAACTTCATTTCCATTTGTCTTAACATATCCTAAATAATACCATTCTCCATAGGTTTGCTGGTTATACTTTTTTAATGCTAAATATTGATTATCCCATATAACTTGATAACCAATAAAGAAAGCTGAAATAAAAAATATTAAGATTGAAACAATTAAGTAATGCTTTTTATACTACTTTATATTTCGATAAGAAAGCTGAAGCAATGTTATATTCATCTTATCACCACCTTATCTATATTATAGCTATTCAATCTTAATATTTAGTGAAATTTATAATTTCTTTTTGACATTTATTTTAGGTATGCTAATAATAATTAAAGCACCATTATTATTCATAGCCTGAATGATTCCATGATGCTGATTAATAATCTCTTTTGATAAAGATAATCCTATTCCTATTCCTTTTGAATCATTATTTTTTCCCCTATAAAACCTTTCAAACAAATGTGGCAAATCCTCTTTATCAAAACCTTGTCCATGATCTTGGATATAAATAAGAAATAAACTATCACTTTTATCAACTGAAATATCAATAGTACTATTAGAATTTTTTTCAATATAATTTTTAATAATGTTTTTTAAAGCTTCACCCATCCATTTTTTATCACAATTGATAGTAACATGATCATTAAAACGAATAGTCATGTTATTTTCAATCAATAAGTACTGTAAATCTATACTAATATCTTCAATCAATAACTCTAATGGATAATCTTCAAACTTTAATTCAATAGATTGAGAATCTAGTAAGGCTAAAGTCAATAAATCATCAACTAAATGATTTATTTTCAATGCCTGTTTATAAATTAATAGTAATTTTTTTTGTTGAGGTGATTCAACAGTTTCTAATAATAATTCTGTATTTAAACGTAAAGATGTTATTGGTGTTTTTAGCTGATGAGAAATATCTTCAATGTAATCTTTTAATTTTAATTGTTCCTGCTTCATTTTATTAAGCAGAGTTGAATATCTTTTGTTTAAAATATATATTTTATGAGATAAAACTGCTATTTCTCCTTCACCATCAATAATATTTAATTTTTTTTGATCAATAATAGCATCACAATTAAAAATTAAATATTGTAATTGCTTAGCTTGCCTTTTATTAACAACAGCATAACTTACTCCTAAAACAATCTGCGATATAATCAACAAAATAATATAGCAATTATTACTAAATAATAAAAATAGAAATATAAATACAAATGATAAAACATAAGAAATGAAAAGAAGCTTTCTAGTATAAGGATGAGCTATTTCTATAGATTCCATCGATAACCAACTCCTCTAATTGTTTCGATATATTCTTGATTGTTATATTTCCCCAATTGATTTCTTATTCTTCTCATATGTACTGATAAAGTATTATCCTCAACAAAGTGATGCGTTTGCGATTCAATAACACTCATTAAATGATTTCTAGTAACTACTTTTCCTCCAGCATTAATCAAGGTAAAAAGTATATAATACATGATTATACTTATATCCAATTCTTTATCATTCCTATATATTTTAAATGATTTCGTATCAATTTTTAAATTAACAGTATAATTAATATGTTCATTGACAGATATTCTTCTTAGCAGGCAATTAATTCTTGCATATAATTCTTTTATTCCAAATGGTTTACATACATAATCATCTCCACCAGCATTTAATCCTTCTACTATTGTTTCTTCATTGTTTTTACAACTTAAAAATAGTAATGGCGTTTTATAAGTTTCTCTTATTTTTGAACATAGAACTATACCATTGCCATCTGGCAGTTGAATATCCATAATAATTAAATCTATAGATGTATTCATTTTTTGAATTGCTTCTTTTGAATTTTTAGCATATTCAACAATGTATTGTTTTAATTCCAAAGCTTCTTTTAATGGATAAGCAATATCTGCATCATCTTCCACTAATAATATTTTATACATTTCTATCACCAATCATTATTATAACATAGTTTAATGAATAATAAGGAAAAGTATGTTATTAAAAAAATCAGAAAAGATTATTTCTCTTCTGATTTATTTCGATAAACAAATATATACATTATAATAGCTAATATACAAGCAGATATAACATCTAAAATAGAATGCTGTTTTATAAACATAGTTGACAATGCTATTAAAACTGCTGCTACAATCGCAAATGCTTTTATCAAAGCTCCATGTTTAAAATCATTGCATTTACAAATCGCAATTGCACATCCAATAGAATTATAAACATGAATACTTGGAAAAACGTTTTGACATTTATCAGCCGCGTAAATACTATTTATAAAAAACGCACTTATTGAATCAGCCTGAAATTGCAATGGTCTATGATCAAAACTTGTAGGAAAAATAGTAAAGATAATCAAACATATAGTCATTCCAATAAATAAAAATGCTGTTATTTTATAAAAATCTTTAACGTTTCTAAAAAAGAAATATAAAACTGTTCCTACAACAAACAAATACCAAAATATATATGGCCAGATAAACCAAGGAATAAAAGGTATAATGCTGTCAAGATATGTATATAAATCAGTAAATACAACGTCCTGCCTAAAATGCTGTAAACCAAAATACCATAATACATATGGTATCATGTATAAGAAAACCCACGAATGTTTATATTTTTTGATAAGATTTCTCATTAATTAAAACCAAATATTTTTTGTGAGATTGTATATCCTACAGTAATTAATTTCTTACCAGCAGTGCTGTCCATTTCCATAAAAGCACCTAAAAATGTATGTTTAACAGCTTTATAAACTTCAGGTCGTGTTTGTTTTAAATAAGCCCAAAGTTCTTCACGTTTCTTTAAATTTTCTTCAGTGTTAGATTTAACTAATAATACTGATGAAACAGTAGTAATCATTGTCAGATATTTAATCATATAATTTCTAAGTTTTCTGCTCTTTAAAT
>CAZWZD010000165.1:0-4507 GCA_964638235.1 uncultured Erysipelotrichales bacterium | reverse complement strand
TTATTTTCTACTTTTCTATGATTAATAAAATTCTGATTAGTACCACAGCCAGCAATCATAAGTTTACCATCAATAATACCCAGCATAGCTTCTACTGATGAAAAAGTATCATCTTTAATCCAAATATCATTCATCATATTTGAACCGATAGAAAATGTTCCACATTTTCCGTCAATATTAATAACTCCAATTTTATCAAATTTATTTAATAAATGTTTCTTATAAACATGCAATTTTACAATAATTTCTTTTTCTTCGTCAGAATCTTTCTTTTTCATACTTTCTTCAAACTGATTATTAGCTACATCATGCTGCAATTGAGCAAGAATTCTTTCAATTATATTCCATTCTGCTTCTGTTTCAATAGGCTGTAAATAAGGATTTTCACATGATTTATCATAAACTGATGCATGAACTTGTATATTTCCTTCTTCATCGTAAGTATTATCAGTATAAACTATATAACTTTTTTGAGTATCAGTTGAATCAAAAGTAAATAAAATATCACAAACAACTTCCTCACCTTCATCATTTGTAATAATAAATGTATTGTTATCCATATAAATTCTCCATTCTATTGTTTTAAAATCTTATCTATTTCTTTACTAGTCAAAGAATTTTTTTCTAGTAAAACATTGACTAATCTAGATACTTGTTTATATCCTGCTTTGATTTCTTCAATCGTTATTTTCATCTGCTCATTTAGGATTGCTGGAATTTTCTGATATATTAATGATGCCATTGCAGTACTATTAGCAGCCGCATCATCAATATAGATAAGTCCAATATCCTCATCCATTCCATAATTACAAACCATTGCTTTTGCTATATGTGTTGCTTGTGCCAAGTCATCTGATATACCAGTAGATATTCCTTCATCACTACCAAAATGAACAATTTCACTTGCTCTTCCTGCCAATGATACACGAATAGATCGCAATAAGTCTTTTTTTGTTTTCAAAGATGAAGCAACATCATCAGCGTTCAGCTGCATATAGCCACCATGATTTCCTCTTGATACAATTGTTAAATAAGAAGGAACCTGCCCACTTTTCCAATACATATAAGCATGACCTGCTTCATGCCAAGCAATTCTTTCTAAATATTGGTATTCCATTTCTTTAGCACTGCCATAAATATATGTTTCAAAAGCTTCTTCAAAAATATCATCAGTAATTACTGTATTTCGTTTTTGAGCCAAGCTAACTGCACTGCTAGCAACATCGGATAAATTTGAAGAGTTTCTTCCTAAAGATCTATCAGCAATATTTTCTAGCATTTTCTTGCTGACATGATTATTCTTAGTCTTTTGTAACAATAAATCAAATAATGCATAACGTTCTTTTTTATTTAAAAGATCAATCTTAATTTTTCGATCAAAACGTCTTATTAATGCAGGATCAATATATCCATTTTTTCCCTCTGCTCCCTCTTCAACTTTAAAATTTGTTGCAGCAATAATAAAAACTGGTCGTTTTAAATCAACTTTAAATCCATCCATTTCAGTAAGTAAAGCATTCAAAGTTGTTTCTTGACTAATTGTTTGAGAATCTCCAGTACGAGTTCGTCCAATAGCATCAATTTCATCAATGAATAAAATTGTAGGTGCATATTTTCTAGCACGTTTAAACATATCTCTTATAGCTTGAGGACCTGAACCTACATATTTTGTGACAAAATTTGTTGCCGATTCATTAATAAATGTAATATCAGTTTCTCCTGCCATTGCTTTAGCAAGCATAGTTTTTCCTGTTCCAGGTGGTCCATATAACAATATACCTTTTGCAGGTTTTAAACCCTTTGCTATAAAACTCTTTGGATTTTTTAAATATTCAATAAAAAACTTTAATTCTTCTTTTGCATCACTTGCTCCAATAATATCATCAAATTTAATTGTCGGTCTATCAGCATCTGCTACTAAATAATCTTCATCTTCTGCTGCTATTAAATCTGCCAATGAATAATGACGAATACGTATCTGCATCGTATGCTCTTCTTTTAATAATTTAGGAGATACTTCAAATTTCACAATATAATGCTTGGATTTTAAATAATTAGCAATTGACTGTAAATAACTATGTTCCAAACATTTATCGATAATCGTTCTATATGTAGAAACTTTGTAGTCTTTACTATCAACAATCCCTCTAACACCTAATTGAATAAACTTTAATTTTAATTGTTCATCCATATTAAATAATCCTTTATCAATTAAATATATTGGAATTTCTGGAAATCTCTCTGTTACCTTTTCAATAAATGATCTTGATTCATCAAAGACTTTAGAATAAATACTTATATTATCAAAAGCATATATTGTTTCCTGACTATTTCTTTGAATATCATTCTTTTTCAAAACATCCAATAAAATAACCTGAATATCTTTTTTAGAAAAAATCTCAAAAGCTATATCTTCATCACTCGTAATATTCCATTGATATTCTGCTATATTTTCTTCTAAAGATTTTCCTAGATAATCATTTCCAAAAAATAAAATATCACTCTTTACTGGTTTTTTAAAAACATCATTTAACTGTTCGATCTCATTAAAATTCTCAGCATAAAATTTAATTTTATTAAACTTCGATTGTAACGATTCAGCTTTATTAAAATCAAATAATTCTAAACAATTAAGTATCTGTAATTTAAAAAAAGATTCACATTGACTTGTCAATGTTCTAGCATCAACATTTCCACCTTCTCTATACATTAATAATGAAGGAATCTTGTTATCAAATTCAACTTGAATTTGATATTGTTCATTAAACATTGTTGCATTTCTTTGTAATTCTGCATTTGCAATTTGGATTAGATTATGAGGCTGAAGATGGTTAAACATCAATACAGTTCCACTAGCTAATCTTGAACACATAGCAGTTGGAAAAAATGGTTCTTTAGTAAGTGGATTAATATCTGTTTGAATACCATTTATAATTTTCTTCTTTGACATGATAGACAAATTAAATTCTTCTTTACCTTCATATAAGTTATGTCCAGCATTTGTTGTGAAAATAATATATGTATTCTTAAAAGATATTTTTTCGTTTGTTTTTTGATCTTCTAAAATTCCTGCATCTAATAATTGATAAAATAAATAAAGAACATTAAGATGTGCTTTTTCTATTTCATCAAATAAAAGTATACAATCAGGATTTTCTTTTACATATTTTGTTAAAATTCCTTCTTTTGATTTAGAATAATATGCAGTTTGTCCAATAAGCTGTTCACCCGAATGATAATCTGAATAATTACTCATATCAAAACGCATGAAAGGCATATCTAAATATTCAGCTATTTGCTTAGCTAAAAATGTTTTCCCTACTCCTGGTGGTCCAGCAAAGAGAAAAGTAGCTTTTGGGCGAGTTCTTTCCTCATTTGAATTTGCTAATAATTCAGCATTAAAATACCCTTCTGCCACAGCACGTACTGCATGATCCTGTCCTATGACTTTTTTCAATAAAGCATTTGTCATACCTGAAAATTTTCTCATTAACTCAGAGATTTTTTCACTATTTATTGAATTTTCTGCTTTTTCTGTATATTTTTCTGCATCTTTTATTAATTTTCTTAACACATCAACCATTGCATCACAAGAAATTTCTTGCTGATCATCATCTTTTATAAATTTTTTAATAAAATTTGTCGGTTTAAATAATATAGCATCTAATAAATCAATTGTTGATACTTCATCTCGATAAGATTCAGTAGCATACTTTTTAGCAAGATTAATATATTCAAGAGAATCAGCTAACTCATTAAAATCGTCAACATTCTTTATTTCCTCTTTAACTTTTAATTCTGTTTCCTTTAACCCTTCAATACAAACAGATTCTAATTTTTTTTTCACTTGATTTTTCTCAGAACTTTTTAATTTACTTGTATTAACAAAAATTAATAAAGATAAAAAATAATATTCTATTCTTTCATGACTATCTTCAAGAATATTACGAAATTGTTTAGCACGAATTGCCACATAATTAAAATCTTCAGTATTATTCATATCCACCCTCTCCTTTTAGTAATCTAAATTAATATTAATATCTTTATAATAATACTATGATTTGAATTCCATAATAAAAAATAGTTTTATTTATTTTCATCTTTAAAATCATCAAATATAGGATTATCTATAAGCATTTTTACTTCATATAATGATTTTTCATAAAATGAAGATCCATTAATTATTGCTATTACATATCCCTCTTTTGCAGTTAAAAGCATATCATAAATATTATTTAAATCATTATAAGTTATATCCTCTGCAAGTAATTCTTTAGCATAAGAAAATAAAAGACTTGGATAATCAGTTAATTCAACATAACTGTCTTGATTTTGTAATCTTTCAAATGCTTTTTGATAATAATACATTCCCATTTCTCTACCTTTCATTCCAAAATGTTCACTCATATAAATAGTAGCCAATTTATATAAAGAATCAATAACTCCATGATCTGCAGCAATTTGAAAATAAGCAATAGCTATGTCCATATTATTTTTTACACTTCTT
>CAZWZD010000164.1:0-4552 GCA_964638235.1 uncultured Erysipelotrichales bacterium | reverse complement strand
ATTAAAAAATACCGAATTAATACGATCATGTGGTTTATTAAATATAATAATTTCAAAAGTATCAATATTCATTCTATTAAGTATCATAATATATTCCATCAATCCATAAACAGCAGCCAATATAGACATAAATATAAGAATATCCAATAATACTTCAAAAAAATGTTTAGAAGAATAATTCATATAGAATATAATAATACAAAATATAACTGGAATTGCTAGGGTTAATAATGCCCCTAACCAATTCTGATGAATAAGAGATGTAATCTCTGATAATACACAAAACAATAATAAATATTTACTGCTTTTTGTATTTTTAATACATTGCTGTAGTCTATGAGTATACAACAAATAAAATACAATAAATGCCATAAATATAACACAAATATAACACGGTAAAAATAATGAAATAATACAATAAATTAATAGTCTTTCTTCTTTTGAAAATTGATTTTTCAGCCAGTTATGCATTTCAACCAATATCATATACTTTCCTCCAATTCCCTACAACCTATTATAAATAAAATGCTAATTAAAACAACTATTTTATATTTTTAATATCTTCCAGCAAATAATTTCTACTCACACCATCTGTTTTATACTTCTGATATTTTTCATGATTTAAGTTTTCCATTTCCATCAATAACTGTCTTGATGAAATACGATTAGCTCCTTTTGCGATAACAATTAACTGTTCCAACGCATCACTTGTAGCTACAGTTATATCATACATACTTGCCATTTGGTGAGTTGTTCTTTCAATATACATATCAGCAGTCTGTGCTTCTTTAGTATATACAATATATATATTATTGTTTTTTTCTATTGAACCATAATTTCCCTTAACCTTATAAGCATCAAAAACTAAAATTAAAATACATTTTCTATAACCCTGATAGTTGCACAGCATATCAATCAATCTACTTCTTGCAACGTCAAGATTATCTTTCGCTATCGCATTTAACTTATCGCTAGTAAAAATAACATTATATCCATCTACTAATAAACATTCTGGTTTCTTTTCTTTAATACTAGCAGTTATTTCTTTTTTGGATTGCTGGATTACAGCACTTCTATTTTTTATGGGTCCATATGTACGTATAAATATTTCATCTAATTCATCTTCAATATTTTGAATTTTATATTTATTAGAAACTTTTTTTACTTCTTTTTTATAGTTTAATGGTAAATGCATATAATCATAGACTTTATCATACGTTACATTAAATCCTGCTCCATGGCTGCAGAATATAGAACCTGTTGGATTTTCTAAATCAGTTTCACTATTATAATTTATTTCTTTGATTATATCATTTTCATCATGACATCTTTTATAGTTTGCATAGTTTAAATATAGCTTACCTTTTCCTTTAGTATATGAAATAACTTCTCTTTGATAGTTTTGCATTGCTTTTACACTAGCTTCACCTTCAATGATTGCCATATCATTATCACTATTTATTTGAAAAGTTCCATTCATTGCTTCAATATTATATATTGCTCTACTTAAATATTCGTTTGGTATTTCTAATCTAAATTTATAGAAAGGTTCTAAAATCGCACATTTTGTCATTTTTAATCCCTGACGAATAGCTCTATAAGTAGCTTGTCTGAAATCTCCACCTTCGGTATGTTTTAAATGAGCTTTTGCAGATACTAATGTTATTTTCATATCAGTGATCTGGGCTCCTATCAATACACCAATATGTTCTTTTTCTAATATATGTGTGATAATTAGTCTTTGCCAATGTTTTTCTAATTCATCATCTTTACAGATACTATCAACAACAATTCCACTGCCTTCTTTTAATGGTTCCATTAACAAATGAACTTCAGCATAATGGCTAAGCGGTTCATAGTGTCCTACTCCTTCTACAGGTTCTAAAATAGTTTCTTTATATATTACATGTCCCTGATCAAAATCAACATCTTCACCAAATCTTTCTTTAATAATTGTTTTTAATATATCAATCTGAATTTCTCCCATCAATGATACCATAATATCATCATGATCATATCTTATATGCAGCTGTGGATCTTCTTTAGCTAACTGCTGCAAATTTTCCATCATAGTATGCTTGTTAGATCCATCTGGTAAAATTAATCGATAATTCATATATGAAGATAATATTGGAGATTGAATACTATCATTACCTAAAGTATCACCTGAATTAAGATTATGAACTCCGATCAATGCACATATATCTCCAGCTTCAGCTTCTTTTATATTTTCATATTTTTGTCCAGAATAAATCCTAATTCCATCAACTTTCTCACCATTTTCTAAAACAGTTTTAACTTTTAATTTTCCACCTGTAATCTTTACATGAGTCAATAAATCATTTTTATCTTTACTTATCTTAAAAACTCTCATGCTTAATTGATCGGGATAATTTTTTTCAATAGTTAATTTATCTAATAAATTCAAAAATTCTTCTATTCCCTGATTTTTTAATGCTGAACCAAAAAAACAAGGAAAGATATTTCTCTTTTCTATTTCTTTTGCAATTTTATCATCTTTAATAATTCCGTCATTTAAATATTCATCTAATAAACTATCACTTGTTAAAGAAATATTCTCATAAAAACTATCATTGAAACATGAAAAATCAATACAATGATCGCCAAAATTTTGAGTCAATGATTTCATTATCTCTGCTTTATCAGCATTAATCATATCCATCTTATTAATAAAGATAAAAGCTGGTATATGATAATACTCCAATAAATTCCAGATTGTTTCGCTATGACTTTGAATTCCTTCACTGCCGCTTAAAACAACAATTGCATAATCAAGTACTGATAATGTTCTTTCCATCTCACTAGAAAAATCTATATGACCTGGTGTATCAATAAGCGTAAAAACTGTATTACGCCAATTAAATTGTGCCTGTGATGAAAAAATAGTAATTCCTCTATCCTTTTCTTGATGATCATAATCTAAATATGAATTACCATGATCTACTCTTCCAAGCGTTCTAATGCTTTTAGACAAATAAAGCATATTTTCAGATAAAGTTGTTTTTCCAGCATCTACATGTGCCAAAATTCCAATAACGATTTTTTTCATCTTGCTCTCCTATATAATATTTAACTGTTTCATTAAGTATTTAGCATTCGTTGTTTTACACTTACCACTTTTTATCTTATAATCAAAATATATTAACTGATTCTTATAATACTCTTCAAAATAATAATTCACAATCTTTTTATTATCTATATCACATAATTCAAAATCATGTGTTGTAATAAACAATATAACATTATCCAATGATAAACGCTCTATAACAGATTTTGCTCCTATCATTCTATCATTATAATTCGTTCCTTTAAATATTTCATCAACAAAACAAATAAGCGGCATAGAAGTATTTCCATAATCAATCATTTCCTTCATTCTAAGCAATTCTCCATAGAAAGTAGAGATACCTTTTCCAATATCATCTTTAACTCTCATAGAAGTCATAATCCTTAAAAATGGAGCTTCAAAAGAAGAAGCATTGACATATCCACCAGCATACATTAAAACAAGATTAATCGCAATTGTTCTCATAAAAGAAGTTTTACCACTCATATTAGATCCAGTAATTATAACTATATTATTTTCACATTCAAAAGAATTCTCTATACAATCATTAAGTAAAGGATGTCTTATATCTTTTACCTTTAAATTTATATCATCGCATAAAGTAGGCATACAAGTATTTTCTTGACATACTCCTAAAACAGAAAGACTCATAATAACTTCCATATCTTCAAATGAAGATATAGAAACATATAAATCATTTAAAGAATACTGACTTAAACGATAAAACATATATAAAAGATACGTATTTAAAGGAAATAAACAATTAACAAGAACATAACTTAAAAAATTATATCTTATTGTATCTAAACTATTAATTTTCTTTATTCTTTCGATAACTTTATTTCCTTTGATAATTTTACTTTGTATATCTTTTAATAATTCTGAATGAAACTGCTGTTTTTCAACAAAACAAAATATTTGATAAACATTGACAAACCCACTCGTACTTACTCTTATAGCTTCTAATTGCTCATTATAAATAAAATGAACAATTAAAGAAAAGCAGAACTTTATAATAGCATTCATCATAAACAACTGATAAGGAAGAATTTGAACTAAAGATAAAACAGCCATCAATATAGATATAACCGATAAGAAACTATCAATATAAAAAACAATCATAGAATACTTCTTCATATCTATCATATCTAACTGACGATTAATGTTCTTATTCATCCTTACTAACAACTGCTGAAATTCTATACAAAAAGATAACTTTTCAGTTAATTCCTTAACCGCCTCTTGTTTCTTTAAAAGCAATTTTTCATCAAAATCAGGATCAGATAAACTTTTAAAAAGCTTCTTTCTGCCATTATCAGTTACAGCAATATTCAAATACTGAAACAATGAATGTTCTCCTACAATATCAAGATCACGCACAATATCGCTATTTATAAACTCATCACCACAGTCTTTAAAATTACTCCATCTATTATTCATACGTCTTTTATATCTGTCGATAAC
>CAZWZD010000163.1:0-4574 GCA_964638235.1 uncultured Erysipelotrichales bacterium | reverse complement strand
AATTATTACAGACATTGCTATATGAAGCATTAGGACAAATAGATTTTGATAAGACAAAAGCTTATTTTAAGGCTTCTATTGAAAATAAAGATAGTTATGAGGAAACAACTGCTTCTTTTAAAGATGTATTTCATGTTGATTTAAAGAAAAGTCAGGGTAAAGTTTTAAGTGTCAGTGATGAGTATAAGAATAAAGAAAGCCGATTGATAGAGTTGGATTATGATATGGAGATGTTATATAGAGAATTAAAAAATTATCAAATCCCTAAATCATTGTTTAGTGTCGATGATGAAAATATGATCAAACAGTTTGCTTCTATTTATTCTATTGATGTTTTATCTATGGCTTCTATTATTAAAGATTCTATTATAAAAAAGAAATTAGATATAAAATTATTGAAATCTAATATAAAGAAATTTCATGAAGTTGATACTTCTTCTAAATTAACAGAAGTTTATTTGAAGCAGCCAATGCAATATAAAATAAATGATAATAGTAGTACTCAATTAATGCAGCATTTAAGATATTTAGAAAGTATAACACCATATGAATTATTAAGAGAAAAACAGGGAGGAAGAGAACCATCTTTTCATGATTTGTTGATTGTGGAAACATTGATGGTCCAACTGGGATTAAAACCTGCTGTTGTTAATGTGCTGATTGAATATGTTCTTGGTACGAATGACAATAGATTGTCTAGAGGTTATTGTGAAGCTATTGCTTCAACTTGGGCAAGGAAAAAAATAGTTAATGTGAAACAGGCTTATGAAGAAGCTATGATGAATAAAAATGAACCGATTATCATTGAAGATGAAAAAGAAGAATTAACTGATTCTAGTCATGAATTTGATCAGTTATTAAATCAATTGAAGGAGGGTAAACTATGATAAAAGTTTCAGATGTTGTAAAGATTTCTGGATTGGAAGAAAGAAAAAAAGAGAGTTTACTTGCATTATCTAAAGATAATCATGTTAGAGAGTTTTTAATGAAAAATCGTTTACCTGATAGTTATCTTAATGATTATTGGATTGAGTTTTTAGATTATAGTGAGGATAAGAAAAAATGTCATAAGTGTTTGGGATTAGAGCATTGTTCTAAAGAAAATAAAGGATTGATTTATAATCTTGCATATGTGGATAATGAGATAAGGTTAGAGATGATGAATTGTGAATATTATTTGAAATCACAGGAAATTATTAATCATTTTGTTATTAGGAATATTAATGAAAGTTTGTTATTGACTGATTTACAGTCTTTAGCAACTCAGGATAAATTATCATCTAAAGGAAAGAAAGCTTTTGTCGAGGTCATGAAGTATATTCAAAATCCTAGTGAGATTGGTTTATTTATTCATAGTGAAAGTGCTAATAATGAAAAAACATTGTTGATGGCAGCAATGATGAATGAGTTGGCAAAAAAGGGTTATAATGTTGGATTTATTCATTTTCCTACATTTTTAGTGGATTTAAAAGCAAGTTTTGGTTCTACTGAAACAATGACATATACTGATTTAATGGAGGTTCCTTATTTAGCAATTGATGGTATTGGTGAGGAGAATGTAACACCATATTCTAGAGATGAAGTTTTACTTACAATTTTATCTTATCGAGCAATTAATAATCTTCCAACTTTCTTTACTAGTTTTTTTGGGTTTAAAGATTTAATAAAGGTTTATAATATAAAAAAGGGTGATGAAATGAAAGCAAAGACTTTAATTTTGAAGATGAAAGCCTTAAGTAAAGAAATAATGCTTGATTAATAATAAAATTACAGGATATTAAAGGAATATTAACTAGATTATCTTTCGTTAATATGATAAAATATAATCATAAATGTGAATATTTATAGAGAGGTGAATAAAATGGTTAAATGTATTGGAGTTTTAACATCTGGTGGAGATGCACCGGGAATGAATGCGGCTGTACGTGCTGTAACTAGAACTTGTTTAAACAAAGGAATTAAAGTTTATGGAGTAAGACTTGGTTACAAAGGACTTCATGATGGTGATTTTATTGAATTTGATAGTCATAGTACACGTAATATTATTAATTTAGGTGGTACTTTCCTAAAATCAGCTCGTTTCCCTGAATTCAAAGATGAGAAAATTCGTCAAGAAGCTATTGAGCAAATGAAAAAAGTAGGTATGGAAGCCCTTGTTGTCATTGGGGGAGATGGAAGTTACAATGGAGCTTTAGCACTTACAAAAATGGGTGTAAATTGTATTGGTTTACCTGGAACAATTGATAATGATATTCCAGATACTGATTATACAATTGGATTTGATACTGCATTGAATACTATTGTTGATGCATTGGATAAATTAAGAGATACTTCTGCATCACATCAAAGATGTACAATTCTAGAAGTTATGGGTAGAAGATGTGGAGATTTAGCTGTATATGCTGGTTTAGCTTGTGGTGCTGAAATGATTATTACAAGTTCAACTGGATTTAATGAAGAAGAAGTTATTGCTACATTAAAGAAATCTAAAGCATCTGATAAGAAACATGCTATTGTTGTTATTACAGAACATATTACTGATGTTAATACATTAGCAAAACATATTGAAGAAGCAACTGGTTTTGAAACTCGTGCAAATGTTTTAGGACATATGCAAAGAGGTGGTAGACCTTCTGCTCAAGATCGTGTATTAGCTTCACGTATGGGTGTACACGCTGTTGAATTATTAGCACAAGGTAAAGGTGGTTTATGTATGAGTACTGTTAAAGGTGAAATCGTTGGACTACCAATTACTGAGGTATTAGGTCATAAGCGTAAGGTTAATGAAGGTTTATACGATGATGTATTAACTTTACGTTAAATTAGGGGGATATAATAGGAGATAGGTATGAAAGATAAACAAAAGAAAACAAAAATTGTATGTACAATTGGTCCAGCTAGTGAAAGTCATGAAATGTTAAAAAAATTAGTAAAAGCTGGAATGAACGTTATGCGTTGTAATTTCTCTCATGGAAATCATGAAGAACATGCAAAGAAAATGCAGACAATGCGTAATGTTAATGCTGAATTGGGAACAAATGTTGCTATATTATTGGATACAAAGGGTCCTGAAATTCGTACTGGTGATTTTGTGAATGGATCAACAGATTTTAAAAAAGGGCAAGTTAGTGTTATTTGTGTAGAAGACATTGTAGGTACTTCTGATCGTTTTACAATTACTTATAAAGAATTGTATAAAGATGTTAAACCTGGTGGTTTTATCTTAGTTAATGATGGACAAGTTGAATTATTAGTTGATCATGTTGAGGGAACTGATATTGTTTGTGTTTGTGCTAATGATGGAACTGTTAAGGATAAAAGAGGTATCAATGTGCCTGGTATTGAATTAGGATTTAATTTTATTTCAGAAAAAGATAGAGCTGATATTGAATTTGGATGTGAACAAGATGTTAATTTTATTGCTGCATCTTTTGTTAGACGTCCTCAAGATGTATTAGATGTTAAGAGAGTTTTAATTGAAAATGGAAAACCTGATATTCAAATTATTGCTAAAATTGAAAACCAAGAGGGTGTTGAAAAAATGGATGACATCATCAAGGTAGCAGATGGTATCATGGTTGCTAGAGGGGATTTAGGTGTTGAAGTTCCTGCAGAAGATGTTCCTTTAATTCAAAAGGAATTGATTAAAAAATGTAAAGCTGCTGGAAAAGTAGTTATTACAGCAACTCAAATGTTAGAATCAATGCAAACTAATCCTCGTCCAACAAGAGCAGAAGTAAGTGATGTTGCAAATGCTATTTATGATGGAACAGATGCTATTATGTTATCTGGTGAAAGTGCACAAGGAAAATATCCTCAAGAAGCAGTAATGACAATGAATAAGATTGCAGTTAAAACTGAATCTACTTTGGATTATGCATCATTACATAGAAAAGCAGTAAGAACTGCTACAGGTGATACATCTGAAGCAATCTGTATGTCAGTTGCTGAAATTGCTACTAAATTTAATGTAGCTGCAATTATAACATATACTGAATCTGGATTTACTGCAAAGAAGTTATCTAGATATAGACCAGAATGTCCAATCATAGCTGCTACTCCTAGAGGTGAAACAATGAGAAAATTAGCACTTCATTGGGGTGTAACTTCAGTAAAATGTAAGCATATGCCAAATACTGAAGGATTGATTAATTTAGCTGAAGTTATAGCTAAGGAAAATGGAGTAGAAGCAGGAGATCAGATTCTTGTTACAGGTGGTACACCTGGTGTTCCTGGACAAACAAATTATTTACAATTAGTAACAGTTAAATAAATGAAGCTGAATGAAATGACTTTATAGTAAAGTTGTTTCATCAGCTTTTTTTTGACTTTTTTCTTTTTTTTATAACATATTATTTCATTTATTTTACTATATTAAATATTTTCCTAAAATTAATTTTGAATTATTAAAAAATATGATTGAAAAATCTCTTGATAAATAATATACTTAGATATAACGAGGGGTTGTTTGATGATGAAGAAGAAAATTTTTACTGTTTTAATTTCTATTTTTATGATTTTTACAATTGTTTTTTATACAAAAGACAATAATACTGAAGCACAGACAAGAGAAA
>CAZWZD010000162.1:0-4578 GCA_964638235.1 uncultured Erysipelotrichales bacterium | reverse complement strand
ATACAGGATAAAAATCCTCTGATTTTGTAGGAAAAGGCTAGCCTTTTCCTACAAAACTTAATTCCAGTTTCATTTTACAATACACGGATTTAAAAAGTACCATACTTTTATTAAAAAATATTGACATTTATGAAAATTAAGATTATACTATTATTGTCAAAATATTTTAAAGGGAGGAAAATTTTATGGACGCTTTTGCTGATAAGCTTGGTGCTGTTGGTGCTTGGTGTGGTCAAAATAAATATTTGAATGCAATCAAGAACAGTTTCCAAAATTACATGCCTGCAACTATTTCAGGTGCAGTTGGGGTTCTTTGGTCAAACGTATTAGTTAATGAAACTTCTGGTTTAGGAATCTTCTTTAAACCAATCATGGTTTTAGAACCAATTAACTCTGTTTTTAACGCTTTAAATACCGCTACTATCGGATGTATGGCAGTTGGTATCGTTATGTTACTATCTCAAGAAATTTGTGATGCTAACGGTGAACAAACAGGTGCATATCCTGCAGTTTTAGGATTCATGATGTGGATGATGGTTACTCCTACAACTATTGATGTTACTGGATTAGCTTCTAGTCTAGTAGCTGCTGATGGTGAAACTGCAATTACTATTGGTGAAGCTTTAGCTCAAGTTGGTGTATCTGATTTAAGTGGAGTTGGTACTGCTGCTGGTGTACCTACTAGCTACATGGGTGCTGCTGGATTATTTACTTCATTAATCTTAGGTTTATTAGGAACTGAAGGTTATTGTAAGTTAAGAAAAGTTGATGCATTAAAGATTAAGATGCCTGAATCAGTACCTGCTGGTGTTGCTCGTGCATTCGAAATCTTAATTCCAACTTGTATTATCCTAGTAATCGTTGGATTTGTTGGATGGTTATCAACTACATTTACTGGATTATATTTAAATGATTTGATTTCTACTTATGTTCAAGAACCATTGAAAGCAATCATTGGACAAAACATTATTGCAGTTATGGTACTATATGTAATTATCATGTTATTCTGGTGTATTGGTATGCATGGTAACAACATGGTTGCTGCTGTTAAAGAACCATTATTTACACCATTAATTGTTGAAAACATGGAAATATTCAATAAAACTTCTGATATTTCTCAAGTTCCTAACGTAATTAATATTACAATGATGCAAATGTTTGCTGAATGGGGAGGTTCTGGTGTTACTTTAGGTTTAGTTGCTTGTATCTTAATCTTCTCTAAACGTGAAGACAATAGAACAATCGCTACTATCTCATTAGTCCCAGGATGTTTCAATATCAATGAAACTATGACATTTGGTATTCCACTAGTATTGAACCCAATCTTAGATATTCCATTCGTATTCGCACCAGTTATCTGTGTACTTGTTGGTTATATCTTAACTTCAATTGGATTCTGTCCAAAAACTGCTGTTCAAGCACCTTGGACTTGTCCACCAATTATCTTTGGTTTCTTAGCTACAGGTGGTAATATTATGGGAGCAGTTTCTCAATTATTAGTTATGGCTTTAGCTACAGTTATCTATATGCCATTCTTCTTAGCTTATGAATCTAACCAAAATAAGGAATCTGCTGAAGCATAAGAAGATTGTTTATAAGATTAATAATGAATATGAACTAGGGATAAAATCCCTAGTTTTTATTTTTGTTGAAATCTCAATTTATATCATGTATAATACTAACGAGATGGAGGAATATTAATGGAAAGAGAATTTCGTGTAAAACCAAATTTACCCGTAGGAATATTTTTGGTATTTTATTTAGCATATACTGTTATATATTCACTTGCTAATTATGCGACTGAGACAGCATCTGTTATTTTTTTAGTTATAGCTTGTATTTTGTTTTATATTTATTTTTTAGGATTTAGACCTTATAAGTACGTTGTAAAAGATAGAACAATTTATACATATAGAAGATTGTTACCAACAAAGGAATTAGATTTGATGCAACAATCTAATATTACTGATCCTATAGTAAAACTTTCAAAATGGACCAGTACGCCTCATGCAATTGAAATATATGATGATCGTAATAAAAGATCTTCATTTTATCCTAAGGATAGAGTTGATTTTACAGGTGCAGTATTGAGAGAAAATAAGCGTATTCATTGTACTGTTAAGGATTATACTGATTTACATCGTAAATTAGAAAAAAGACAGAGAAAAGAAAGAAAAAGAGCAGAAAGAAGAGCTAAATCAGGAAATGAAGAATCTAAATAAATGGATTCTTTTTTTTGAATAAATTAAATTTGATATCATAAAGTATTAGGGGATGATTATGTTATAACAAAATTATTATAGTAATAAAAAAATATCATAAATATGTTGACAATGCAAAGAGTTCTATATATAATACAACCATACAAATGAATTACAAAAAATTAATTCTATTTTTTGTAGAATAGGGGGATTCAAAATGGAATTGAATAAAGATATACTTAAAGATTATGGTGCTTTAACGTTTAGTGATGATATTATGAAGGAACGTATTCCTAAATCTACTTATAAAGCATTTCATGAAGCTTTGGCTAAGGGAGAGGAATTGTCTAGAGAAACAGCTACTGTAATTGCGAATGCTATGAAAGTATGGGCTGTTGAAAACGGTGCTACTCATTTTACTCATTGGTTTATGCCAATGACTGGTTTAACTGCTGAAAAGCATGATGCTTTTTTAGAACCTAGTGGTTCAAAAGCTGTTTTGGAGTTTAGTGGTAAAACTTTAAGAAAAGGAGAGCCTGATGCTTCTTCATTTCCAAGTGGAGGTTTGAGAGCTACTTTTGAAGCAAGAGGTTATACTGCATGGGATTGTACTTCTCCTGCTTTTGTAAAAAATGGAACTTTATATATTCCTACATTGTTCTGTTCTTATACTGGAGAAGCTTTGGATAAAAAGACTCCATTGTTAAGATCTTGTGATACTTTATCAAAGGCATCATGTAGATTATTACCAATGCTAGGTTTAGAGGGTGTTACAAGTGTTACTGCTTCAGTTGGTAGTGAGCAGGAATATTTCTTGGTTGATGATAAATATTATCAAGAGAGAATGGATTTAAAATTAACTGGTAGAACTTTATTTGGAGCAATGGCTCCTAAAGGGCAGGAATTAGAAGATCATTATTTTGGAAGTATTAAACGTAAAGTGGCAGCTTTCATGAAGGATTTGGATAAGGAATTATGGAAATATGGTATTCCATCTAAGACTAAGCACAATGAGGTTGCTCCTGCACAGCATGAGGTTGCTTGCGTATATAGAAAAGTTAATATTACTTCAGACAATAACCATTTGTTGATGCAATTAGCTCAAGATATTGCTAAAAAGCATGGTTTAAGATGCTTGTTACATGAAAAACCATTTGCTGGGGTTAATGGTTCTGGAAAGCATAATAACTGGTCTGTTACTACTAATACTGGAATTAACTTGTTTAATCCTGGTTCTAATCCATCAGAAAATTTACCTTTCTTAGCAACTTTAGCTTGTACAATTAAGGCTGTTGATGAATATGCAGACTTGTTACGTATGTCAGTTGCTACTGCAGGTAATGATCATAGATTGGGTGCTAATGAAGCACCACCAGCTATTATTTCTATGTTCTTAGGTGAAGAATTAGATAAGTTAGTTGATATGATTATTAATGATAAAGAGTTGAGTGGTTTTGATAACAGCAGATTTGTAACTGGTGTTTCTGTTGTACCTACTTTCTCAAAGGACAATACAGATCGTAATAGAACTTCTCCATTTGCTTTTACTGGTAATAAGTTTGAATTTAGAGCTGTTGGTTCTGCTCAATCTATTGCTGGTCCTAATACTATTCTTAACGCTGTTTTAGCTGATGAAATGGAAAAAATGGCAGATTTAATTGAAGGTGGAATGACACCACAAGAAGTTATTAAGAAGTTCTTGGCTGAACATAAGAGAGTTATCTTTAATGGTGATGGATATTCATCAGAGTGGGAAGAAGAAGCTAAGAAACGTGGATTAGCTAATAACAAAAATACTGTTGATGCTATGGAATGTTTAAAAGATGAAAAGAATATCGAAATGTTAGATAGACTTGGAGTTTATTCAAGAGTTGAGTTGGCTTCTCGTTATGAAATTTTATTAGATAATTATATTAAAACCTTAAGAGTTGAATCTTTAACTGCATTAAAGATGGCTAAGACACAAATTTATCCAGCGGCTGTTAAGTATTTATCTAAGATTTCTTCAAGTGCATTGAGCTTAAAAGAAGTTGGTGTAGATAATTCATATTTAGTAGAAGATGTTAAAAATTTATCTGCATTAGTTAGTACGATGAAAGAACAGATGGCTGAATTAGAATCTAAGATTTCTGCAGCACAGGAATGTTCAAAAGACATTCATGAACAAGCACTTATGTGGAAAGATAAAGTATTTGCTCAAATGAATGCATTAAGAGAAACTGCTGATACTATTGAAACAATTGTTGGAGCAGAAGATTGGCCTATGCCTACTTATGTAGATTTATTATTTGGTATTTAATATGAAGGTATCCTTATGGATGCCTTTTTTTATCTATTAAGAATTTCAAAGCGTTCTCTAAAAACTTATTACCTATAA
>CAZWZD010000161.1:0-4594 GCA_964638235.1 uncultured Erysipelotrichales bacterium | reverse complement strand
AGAAGCTGTATGAGGAGATGCTGATGAAGGAAGAAGGAATACAGGACACACCGAATCATCTGATACATATAGGCAAGCCAATAGAAATAGATGAAGATACATTCTTTGAAGAACTAAACAATCTTAAAAAAGAAGCCTATCAGGAAACAGAGAATATAAGAGAACTGGTAAAAGAAATTGTTCCAACATACCAGTATGTTAGTAATAAAAAAGTCAAGAGAAGAACACCAGCACATAATTTAAAAGAAAGTGTTAATTTATTTTAAATAACAAAGTTAAACTTGTTATTTATTTTTGTGTTATTGGACTTATAAAGTTCTGTTTTATTAGGATATTAACATTAGGATGACTTTTTTAGAATACAGGAGGGAGAGTATGTCAATTAATAGGAATAAGATTGAAAAGATTATAGGAATATCAGCAGTAGTACTTGCTGCTGCTTTCGTAGGATTAAGTATTGTAGCTAAGAAAAAGAAGTCTAGTTCTGTTTATGATGATGAGCCAGAACAGAAGAATCCAATGGAAGGCAAGAAAGTTATCTTTATGGAAGATGACAGTGAGATAGAGAATGCTGATGGAGTAAGAGGTCACTTAGAAGCAGTAGGTGAGAGTGATATTCAAACAGGATGCTATGGTAAATACGTGAAACGTACTATAGATGTCATATTATCTTTTGGTGGATTGGTAGTACTATCACCAATCTTTATGATTATTATCATAGCTATAAAGTTAGACGATCCAGGACCGGTATTATTTACACAGAAACGTGTTGGTAAGAACAAAGAATACTTTAAACTTCATAAGTTTAGAAGTATGAAGATGAATACTCCTCATGATGTACCTACTCATATGTTAGATAATCCTGAACAGTACATAACTAAAGTAGGTAAATTCTTACGTGCTCATAGTTTAGATGAGTTGCCACAGATTTGGGATATATTCATAGGTAATATGAGTGTTATAGGTCCTAGACCTGGTTTATGGAATCAGGATGTATTAACTGCTGAAAGAGATAAATATGGAGCAAATGATGTAAAACCAGGACTTACAGGGTGGGCACAAATCAATGGTAGAGATGAGTTAGAGATATCCGATAAAGCAAGACTAGATGGAGAATATGTAAAAAAGATGAGTTTAATGATGGATTTAAGAGTGTTTTTGGGAAGCCTTCATGTATTTGGTAAGGATGAAACAGTAGTTGAAGGTGGAACCAGAGAAAAGAGTAAAATAGGAAGAGAATATACAGATAATAAGTCCTCATTTGAATTGATTGGTCAGATTGGTTTTTCTAAACCTGTTGTGGTAGATAAAATAGCTAGAAGAAAAGTATTAATTACAGGGGCAGATTCTTATGTTGGAAAGTCATTTAAAACATATGCATATAAATATTATAAAGATAGTTTTGATATAGATGTATTGAATATGTTAGATCCTAAATGGAGAGAAACTGATTTTTCCAACTATGATATTGTTTATCATGTGGCTGGAATTGCACATGCAGATATAGGAAATGTAAGTGATGATGTAAAAGAGAAATATTATGAAGTTAATACAGATTTAGCAGTTGAAGTATGTAAAACTGTCAAAGAAGCTGGTGTTAAAGAGTTTATTTTCATGTCTTCTATGATTGTTTATGGTGAATCCGAAGAATATGGCAAGAAAAAAATAATAGATAAAAATACATTACCACAGCCATCTAATTTCTATGGTGATAGTAAGTTACAGGCTGATGTAGCAGTTAGAGAATTAGCAAATGAAAATTTTACTGTTATTGTTCTTAGACCACCTATGATATATGGCAATGGTAGCAAAGGTAATTATTTAATGCTGGAAACACTAGCAAAGAAATTGCCATTGTTTCCAGATGTAGATAATGAAAGATCTATGTTATATATTGATAATCTTTGTGAGTTTCTTTGTCAGGTTATGTTGGTAGATAGTCCTGATAAATCAGTAGTGCTTATTCCTCAAAACAGTGAATGGGTAAATACAAGTAAGATGGTAAAAGAACTTTCTACAGTTAATGGTAAGAAAATGACGCTTTTAAAGAGCATGAAACCTATAGTTTTAGTTAGTAGCCAGCTGCCTTGTAAGATAGGAAAACTTGTCAAGAAGGCTTTTGGTAGCATGGTTTATGATCATGAAATGAGTATATATGAAGGTATAGATTATAGAATTTCCAAAATGAAAGATGGTGTTGCAAGTATTAAGAAATCTTATAATAAACCTAGAGCACTTATGATAGCGTCAGTCGCATCTATGATTGATCTTTTTAATGCAGATAATATTAATATATTATTAGAACTTGGTTATCATATTGATGTAGCCACAAATTTTGAATTCGGTTCTATTACTAGTCAAGAACGTGTTAATGAATATAAATTAGAATTAAAAAATCGAGGTATAGATTCATACCAAGTACCTATACCTAGAAGTCTTTCTATGGTAAAAGAGATAATACAATCATATGAAATCGTCAAAAAGTTAGCAGATCAAAAAGAATATAAAATTGTACATTGCCATTCACCTATCGGAAGTGTAATTTGCAGAATGGCATGTCGTGATGCCAGAAAGAAGTATGGAACTAAAGTCATTTATACAGCACATGGATTTCATTTTTTTAATGGAGCTGGTGTAACAGAGTGGGCTGTTTTTTATCCAGTAGAAAATCTTTGTTCATATTATACAGACATATTAATTACAATTAATAAAGAGGATTATAACAATAGTCAAAAACTACATGCAAAAAAGACGGTGTATGTACCAGGAATAGGTATTCATACAGATGAATTTAGAAATATAGCAGTTGATAGAAGAGTCAAAAGAGAAGAATTTGGTTTTCAAGATAATGATTTTGTTTTTATGAGTACTGGGCAGATATCTATAAGAAAGAATCATGAAGTTGTTATTAGAGCACTTGCTAAAATAGATAATCCAACAATTAAATATTTAATTGTTGGATTTGGTGAATTAGAGAATAAATTAAAACAATTAGTTAAAGAATTAAAACTAGAAAAACGTGTGGTTTTTGCAGGATATAGAGAAGATATAAAAGAACTTTTACATTCTGTAGAAGCTTATGTCTTTCCTAGTTTACAAGAAGGATTACCTGTTGCTTTAATGGAGGCAATGTCTGTAGGATTGCCAGTAGTCTGTAGTAAGATCAGAGGAAATGTAGATTTAATTGAAAATGGTAAAGGTGGTTTTCTTTGTGATTGCAATGATATAGATGGATTTGTAGAAGCTATGAAGAAAATTGTGAATGGTGAAGCTAATGGTATGGGATTAGTAAATGTTGAAACTATGAAGAAGTTTGATATAAAGGTTGTAAATAAAAAAA
This sequence comes from uncultured Erysipelotrichales bacterium, assembly GCA_964638235.1. GTDB lineage: Bacteria > Bacillota_I > Bacilli_A > Erysipelotrichales > Coprobacillaceae > MGBC113645. The sequence goes on along the minus strand of CAZWZD010000161.1, from coordinate 1,254 downwards.
TGAAGAAATTATATCAGGAATTGTAAGATATATGATTGAGTGAGGAATAATATAAATGAAAAAAGAGAAAAAAAGAGTATTACATATTTTGGTTGAAGGAGAATATTCAGGAGCACAAAATGTTATTATTAATATTATAAATAGGCTTAATAATGAATATGATTTTTTTTATTCTTCTATGCACGGAACTGTTGAAACAATTTTATTAGAAAATAAAATTACATTTGTTCCATATACAAAACCAACCTACAAAGAATTTAAAAGAGTGATTACTGCGATAAATCCAGACATTATTCATGCTCATGATTTTACAGCTAGTGTTCTATCTTCACTTGTTGCTGGTAAGATACCCCTGATAAGCCATATACATAATAATCCACCTTGGATAAAACATATTTGTAAAAATACAATCATTTATGCAGTTGCTAGTTTAAAGTTTAGAGTAATACTGACAGTATCGAATGCTATAGTAAATGAATTCATATTTCAATCTATCTTTAATAAAAAGACAACTATGATTGGTAATCCAATTGATTTATCTATAATCAAGAAAAAGGCTAAGGAAAAGATTCCAGAAAAGGTCGAAAAAAATGCTCATGCAGATATTGTTTTTTTGGGACGTCTTTCTCCCCAAAAAAATATATTTTATTTATTAGAAATTCTAAAAGAGTTAAAAAAGAGTATTCCATATTTGAAAGTTTCAATAATTGGAGATGGAGAGTTACGATCAGAATTTGAAGAGAAGATATATGAATATCAAATGCAGGATAACATTACATTATATGGATTTCAAAAAAATCCATATCCATATTTAAAATTAGCAAAAGTTATGTGTATGCCTTCCTCATGGGAAGGTTTTGGATTAGCAGCTGTCGAAGCTTTAGCTCTAGGATTACCAGTTGTTTGTTCAAATGTAGGTGGATTACCTGGAATAGTGACAAATGAATGTGGAATTATTTGTAATTCATTAACAGAATATGTGCAAGGATTAGAAACAATATTATTAAATAGTAAAAAAAGAGAACAAATGAAGGAAGCTGCTTTGGCTCGAGCAATTGAATTAGATAATATTAATGATTATACAAATAAAATACATGCTATTTATAATTTTATTGATGATGTGAATAAACGAGAAATATAATTTTATATAAATTTAATATTCAAGTTACGAATAATCTGTTGCTGATGTTGAAAAAAGGATATGTGATAGACCACCTGACACACTAAGAATTAATTAGATGCAAAATGTGTCTT
>CAZWZD010000160.1:0-4618 GCA_964638235.1 uncultured Erysipelotrichales bacterium | reverse complement strand
ATAAAAACACATTATATATTTTATCTCTGATTTTAATTTTATGTATATGAAAGTTGATAAATGTAAATATTGATATTACAACGAAATGTTGATATACTTATTGTAAGGATTGCGATTACATCTGTAGCTTTATATATGAAAGAAGTGCAAATAAATAGTTTAAATCTCATCTTGATAAAAAAGAATGTTTTTATTTTGTAAGATGAGTTTTTTATTTATCTGATGTAGTTAATCCTCAATAAAATGAAAAGGAGGCTGAAAAATGTTAAGAAATTTAATGCATTCAATAAGAGAATATAAAAAAGAATCCATTGCAGTTCCAATTTATGTTTCTTTAGAAGTAGTAATGGAATGTATTATACCTTTCATTATTGCTAGACTTGTTAATAAGATAAAATCTGGTTGTGGAATGGATGAAATATTTTTACATGGTATTGTCCTTGTGATTATGTCATTATTGTCTTTATTTTTTGCAGCACAAGCGGGATCAAAATGTGCAACTGCATCAACTGGCTTTGCAAAAAATTTAAGAAAAGATATGTTTTACAATATTCAAAGATTCTCATTTGAGAATATTGATAAGTTTTCTACTGCATCCCTTGTAACAAGATTAACAACTGATGTTACAAATGTTCAAAATGCATATATGATGCTTATCCGTTCTGCAATTAGAAGTCCATTAATGATTATTATTTCATTTACAATGGCAGTTATAATGGGTGGAAAGATGGCAGTAGTATTTTTAGTGACAATTCCTGTATTAGGAATAGGACTTATTTTTATTACTAAAAAAACAACTACATTATTTCAACAAGTGTTTAGAAAATATGATAAATTGAATGCTTCTATTCAAGAAAATATCAAAGGAATGAGAGTAGTTAAATCTTTTGTTCGTCAAGATTATGAGAAAGAGAAGTTTATGAAAGCTGCTGGTAATGTTTGTATGGATTTTACAAAAGCTGAGAAGATTTTAGCATTAAGTAATCCTTTAATGCAGGTTTGTATGAATGGAGTTATGATTTTTGTTATTTATGTTGGTTCTTATCTTATTATTACATCTAAAGGTCTTGAGTTAGACATTGGACAATTTTCATCTTTATTAACATACAATGCTCAAATATTAAATAGCTTAATGATGTTATCTCAAGTATTTGTAATGATTACGATGGCGATTGAATCAGCACAGCGTATTAATGAGATATTATTAGAGAAAAGTACTTTAGATAATCCTGAAAATCCAATTATGGAAGTTAAGGATGGATCTATTGATTTTGAAAATGTTGAATTTAAATATTCAAAGAATGCGAAATGAAGAGTATTAGCTGATATTAACTTGCATATTCGTTCAGGTGAAACAATTGGAATTATAGGTGGTACTGGATCTTCTAAATCTTCTTTAATTCAATTAATTTCACGTTTATATGATGTGAGTAAAGGTGTGGTTAAAGTTGGAGGAGTAGATGTTAGAGATTATGATTTAGATACTTTAAGAAATCAAGTTTCTGTAGTTTTGCAGAAGAATGTCCTTTTTAGTGGAACGATTAAAGAAAACTTAAGGAGGGGCATGAAAATGAAAAATAAATCTCATACAAAAAAACGAACATTTTTACGTTTGATTAAAACATTGTTTGAATTTTATCCAGTAATGTTGCCGATTGTTATTGTATGTATAGCAATCAATGCTATAGTTAGTTCTATTTCAGCAGTATTTGTTCAGGATATTATAGCAATCATTGAAGAAAATTGGGAAATTGCTAATTGGAATCAGATGGTTGGACAAATTATGAATTATGTTATTGTTTTATCCGTTGTTTATTTTATTTCTCTTGTTGCTGCCTTTTTGTATAATCGTATGATGGCAATAATAACTCAGGGAAGTTTAAATAAATTACGTGTAAAAATGTTTAAATCAATGCAAGAATTTCCTATTAAATATTTTGATACTAATAATCATGGTGATATCATGAGTTACTACACAAATGATATTGATACTTTAAGACAGATGATTTCACAAAGTATACCTCAATTAATTATCTCCATTATTACAGTATTTACAGTATTTGCTATTATGCTTTATTATTGTTTATGGTTATTGATTATTATTGTTATAGGTGTTTGGATTATGATCGTAACAACAAAGAAAGTTGGTGGAAATTCTGCAAGATACTTTTTGCGTCAGCAAAATGCTATGGGTAAAGTTGAAGGTTTTGCTGAAGAAATAATGAATGGTCAAAAAATTGTAAAAGTATTTTGTCATGAAACACAAACTAAAGCTGATTTTGATAAAATTAATGAAGCTTTATTTAGTGATTCCCAAAAAGCAAACAAGTATGCAAATACTTTATTTCCTATTTTAATGAATATCGGAAATATACTTTATGTTGTTGTAACCTTATGTGGTGGTTTATTATTAGCTTGTAATGTACCAAATGTTAGTTTATCAGGAATGCCAATTAGTATTAGTATTGTTGTTGCCTTTTTAAACATGACAAAGCAGTTTGCAGGTAGCGTTAGTCAAATGTCTAATCAGTTAAATGCTGTTATTCTAGGTATGGCTGGAGCTGATCGTGTCTTTTCATTGTTAGATGAACAACCGGAATCAGATGATGGATATGTCAAATTAGTTAATGTTGAAAGAGATGGAGAAAAAATTATAGAGCATCAGCATCGTACTGGAAAATGGGCTTGGAAACATCCACATCAGGAAGATGGTAGTGTTACTTATACAAAATTAAATGGACAAGTACAGTTTGAACATGTTTATTTTGCTTATGATAAAGATAAAATGATTCTTCATGATATTAATCTTGATGTAAAGAAAGGACAAAAGATTGCTTTTGTTGGTTCAACAGGTGCCGGAAAAACGACAATTACGAATCTTATTAATAGATTTTATGATATTGCAGATGGAAAAATTAGATATGATGGTATTAATATTACTAAAATCAAGAAATCTGATTTACGACGTTCTTTAGGAATTGTTTTACAGGATACTGTTTTATTTAGTGGAACAGTGCTAGAAAACATACGTTATGGACGTTTAGATGCAACTGATGAGGAATGTATTATAGCTGCTAAACTTGCAGAAGCTGATGATTTTATTACAAGACTTCCTTTAGGATACCAAACAGAAATTTCTGGTAATGGAAGCAACTTATCTCAAGGGCAGCGTCAGTTAATAGCAATCGCTCGTGCAGCAGTTGCAGATCCACCAGTAATGATATTAGATGAAGCAACAGCTTCTATCGATACACGAACTGAATCAATTGTACAAAGAGGAATGGATGCTTTGATGCAAGGAAGAACAGTATTTGTTATTGCTCATAGATTATCAACAGTTAGAAATTCTGATGTAATTGTTGTATTAGAACATGGTCATATTATTGAAAAAGGAAATCATGAAGAATTATTACAGCAAAAAGGAAAATATTATCAATTGTATACTGGAGCATTTGAATTAGAATAAAATGATTATTTATAGTTACTCATGTAATTATTGATAATAAAAATGAAGGAGGAAATAAGAAATGTTACACAAAAAATTAAAATCATTCCCAGAGGGTTTTCTTTGGGGAGCAAGTACTTCTGCATATCAGGTAGAAGGAGCAAATTTAGAAGATGGCAAAGGACCATCATGTCAGGATGTTAAAAAAGTTCCTGAAGGAACATCAGAATTAGATGTATGTGCCGATCAATATCATAGATACAAAGAAGATATTGCATTAATGGCTGAAATGGGATTTAAGACATACAGATTCTCCATTTCATGGTCTAGAGTTATTCCTAAAGGTACAGGAGCTATCAACCCAAAAGGAATTGAATACTACAACAATGTTATCAATGAATGTTTGAAATACAATATTGAACCATTGGTAACTATGTTCCATTTTGATATGCCTGCTGCATTAGATGAAAGAGGATCATGGGGAAATAGAGATTCTATTGACTGGTTTGTAAACTTTGCGAAAGTTTTGTTTGAAAACTATGGAGATAGAGTTAAATATTGGCTAACAATCAATGAACAGAATGTTTTAACAATGAACGGAACGACAATTGGAACATTGCATTTACCAGAAGGATGCACAAATGTTACTAAAGAAATCTATCAGCAAAATCATCATATGCTAGTAGCACAAGCAAAAGCAATGGCATTGTGTCATGAGATGTTACCAAATGCAAAGATAGGACCAGCACCAAATATTTCTTTGATTTATCCAGAAACTTGCAAACCAGAAGATACAACTGCTGCTCAAAACTTTAATGCATTAAAGAACTGGCTATATTTAGATATGGCAGTATATGGAGTATACAACAATCTAGTATGGGCTTACTTAGAAGAACATGATGCAACACCAGAATTTGGACCAGGAGATGCAGAAGCATTAAAGAGTGGACATCCAGATTTTATTGGATTTAATTATTATAGCACTCATACAGTTTCAGCCAGCGATGGAACTGAAAGTGGAGAAGGAGATCAGCAAACGAATGAAGGTATTGCAGGTATGTTTAAAGGACGTAGAAATCCTCATTTACCAAAAACGCCATTCGGATGGGAAATTGATCCGATAGTGTAAAGAATTTATGAAAAAATCATCAAATTCACACTATAAGGGTACAA
>CAZWZD010000159.1:0-4632 GCA_964638235.1 uncultured Erysipelotrichales bacterium | reverse complement strand
AACAAGATATTAAAAAACATATTAATGATATTAGCAGGAAATATATTAATAAAGAAACAATAGATAGTGCAGTTATGTTTATTCCTAGTGAAGCTATTTATTTTTATATTTGTAAAGAATGCGATGAATTAATAAGTTATGCTCATACGCATCATGTACTTATGACTTCTCCTACAACTTTACTTGGAGTGGTATTTACGTTTGTTAATATTACAAAAGATATTAAAAGAACAAAGAACATAAAGGCTCTAGAGAAAGATATTGTAAATATGTATGAAGATGCAAAAAGATTATCTGAAAGATTAAATCTTACAGATAAAGCTATAGAAAAATTGCAGACATCATATAGGAATGTTATAATTTCTTCAAATAAAATTATTGATAAAATAGAAAGGATACATGATGGGTATAGTGAAGATGAAAATTAGGAAAATGATGGTTGATGATAGAAATGAAGTATTAGAAATGATGAAGGATTTTTATGCTTCAGATGCAGTTATATATAAATCTCCAGTTGAAGTTATGGAAAAGGATATAGATGATTGTTTGAGTGATTTACCATTTGTAGAAGGATATGTTTTTATTGATGATGATAGAGTTTGTGGTTATTCAATGGTATCAAAGAGTTATTCTACAGAGTATGGTGGGATATGTATTTGGATTGAAGATTTGTTTATTAAAGATGGATATAGAGGTAAAGGTATTGGGACAAAGTTTTTTAAGTTTATTGAAGATGAATATAAAGAAGCTGTTCGTTTTAAATTGGAAGTAGAGAGCAATAATGAAAGAGCTATAGAGGTATATAAGCGTTGTGGCTATAAAGAATCTCTATATATGGAAATGAGTAAAGAAAGATAGAATTTTGAATGTAAAAACTATTGACAAAAACATGTGATAAATGTATTATTGTTTCATATAAAAAAGTAAAATCGCTGATTAGGAATAGTATCTTATTGAACGCTTATAGCGAGGTAGTGAAATGGTGTAAGACTACTAAGTGGAAGTAAGAGAATCGCACCTAGGAGAGTCTGTTGGAATTGAGTATAACGGAACGTAAATCTTGCGTTAAAGATGAGAGTGGTCATTATTGGCAACTAGGGTGGTACCGCGATTTGAAGAAGTCGTCCTTGGATTTATTATATCCAAGGACGTTTTTTATTAGGAGGCGATTTATGATGATACGGCGATATAATCAAAATATCAAATATATAAATATAAATTTAAAAGAAAAGGGAGAAAAGAAAGATGGAAAAGAAACAATATAAAAAAGTAGTTTTAGCTTATTCAGGAGGTTTAGATACTTCTATTATTATAGCATGGTTAAAGGAAAATTATGGTTGTGAAGTTATTGCAGTTGCAGGAGATGTTGGACAAAATGAAGAATTGGAAGGATTGGAAGCAAAGGCTTTAGCTACTGGTGCTTCTAAATATTATGTGGCTGATTGTAAAGAAGAGTTTGTACATGATTTTATATTCCCAGCAATTAAAGCAAATGCTATTTATGAAAATAAATATTTATTAGGTACTTCTCTAGCAAGACCAATAATTGCTAAAAAGTTAGTTGAAATTGCTAAAAAAGTAGGTGCAGATGCAATCTGTCATGGATGCACAGGTAAGGGTAATGATCAGGTTAGATTTGAGTTAACTATTAAAGCCTTTGCTCCTGATATGGATATTATTGCTCCATGGAGAGTATGGGAATTAAAGAGCAGAGAAGATGAAATTGAATATGCAGAGGCAAGAAACATTCCATTAAAGATTAATAGAGAAACAAATTATTCAAAAGATAAGAATTTATGGCATTTATCTCATGAAGGATTAGATTTGGAAAACCCAGCTAATGAACCAATGTATGATAAGATTTTAGAATTAGGAGTTACTCCTGAAGCTGCTCCTGATCAGCCAACTTATATTACATTAACATTTAAAAATGGTGAACCTGTAGCTTTAAATGGTAAAGAAATGGGTGGAGTTGAATTGATTGAAAAGTTAAATAAAATTGGTGGTGCTAATGGTATTGGTATCATTGATATGGTTGAAAATAGATTAGTTGGTATGAAATCTAGAGGTGTTTATGAAACACCTGGTGGTACTATTTTATATAAAGCACATGGTGATTTGGAAGAAATTACTTTGGATAAAGAAACTCAACATTTTAAACAGCAGGTTGCTTTAAAATTAGCAGATATTTTATATAATGGACAATGGTACACTCCTTTAACAAAGGCTTTATTAGCGTTTGTTGACGAAACTCAAAAGAGTGTTAATGGTGAAGTTAAATTAAAATTATATAAAGGAAATATTATGAATGCAGGTATGACTTCTCCTGATACTTTATATAGTGAACAAACAGCTTCATTTGGAGAAGATGAAGATTATAATCAAATGGATTCTCAAGGATTTATTAATCTATTTGGTTTACCAATTAAAGTTAAAGCTTTATTAGATCAACAAAGAAATAAATAAGAGGTGATAATATGGTCCTTTGGGCAGGTAGGTTTAAAAAAGAAGTAGATCAGAATGTTAATGCTTTTAATTCTTCATTATCATTTGATTGTAGAATGTATAAACAAGATATAAAAGGAAGTTTAGCACATGCTAAAATGTTAGAAAAACAAGGTATTATTAGCAGTGATAACTTAAAAGAAATTCAAGAAGGATTAAATAGTATTTTAAAAGAATTAGAAGATGGTACATTAGAATTTGATTACACTGCTGAAGATATTCATATGTTTATCGAGAGTGAACTTACAAAACGTTATCCAGTAAGTGGTAAAAAATTGCATACTGCTAGATCTCGTAATGATCAAGTTGCTTTAGATTTAAGATTATATACAAGAGATGAAATCAAAGAAATACGTCATATGTTAATTGAGTTAATTCAAGTTATTTGTAAACAAGCAAGTGAGCATACATCAACGATTATGTGTGGCTATACTCATATGCAACGTGCCCAACCAATTACTTTTGCTCATCATTTGATGGCATATAGCGAAATGTTCTATCGTGATATATTAAGATTAGACGATTGTTTAAAGAGAGTCAATATATCACCTTTAGGTTCTGGTGCTCTAGCAACCACTACATATCCTATCGATAGAATGTTTGTTGCAAAAGAATTAGGAATGGACGATATTACTCATAATAGCTTAGATGGTGTAAGTGATAGAGATTACGCTATTGAATTTGCGAATGATCTTGCATTAATTATGATGCATCTATCGCGTTTTAGTGAAGAAATTATTCTTTGGTGTTCTTGGGAATTTAAATATATTGAACTTGATGATGCATATGCGACAGGTTCATCTATCATGCCCCAAAAGAAAAATCCTGATATTGCAGAATTGGTAAGAGGAAAGAGTGCAAGGGTTATTAATCATGTGTCAGGACTATTGACAATGATGAAAGGATTGCCTTTAGCCTATAATAAAGATATGCAGGAAGATAAAGAACAATTGTTTGATGCGATAGATCAAGTCAAATTATGTTTACCAGTTTTTACAGATATGTTAAAGACTATGAAAGTTAATAAAGATAGAATGAAGGAATTTGCAGCTAAAGGATTTATTAATGCAACAGACTGTGCTGATTATTTAGTAAAACATGGATTAGCATTTAGAGATGCTTATAAAATTGTAGGTCAATTGGTTGCATACTGTATTGATAATGATTATGTTTTGGAAACATTACCAATTGATATTTATAAACAGTTTAATGATCATTTTGATGAAACCGTGTATCAGGCTATTTCTTTGGATACTTGTGTTAATAATCGTTTGGTAGATGGTGGACCTGCAAAAGAGATGGTTGAAAAAAGTATTGCATTAATGAAACAAAAGGTGGAGGAACTATGAAGATAAAAGCTGGAATTATTGGAGCTAGTGGATATGCTGGAGCAGAAACAGTAAGATTATTATTAAATCGTGATGATGTTGAAATAGCTGCGATTAGTTCACAAAGTTATAAAGGGAAGACTTTCTCTTCTCTTTATCCTTCTTTTTATGGGATTTTTGATAAAGTCTTTGTGGAAGATAAAGAGGTTATTGATCTTTGTGATGTTATTTTTGCTGGATTACCCCATGGTTTAAGTGAAAAGTATGCAAAGGAATGTGTTGAAAAGGGGAAAAAATTTATTGATTTAGGAGCTGATTTTAGATTAGATGATGAAGCTTCTTATAAAGAGTGGTATGGATTGGACTACACAGAGAAAGATTTGCATAATAATCAAGTCTATGGATTAACAGAAATCAACAGAGAAAAAATCAAAAAAGCAAACATTATAGGTAATCCAGGTTGTTATCCTACTTCTATAACTTTAGGATTATATCCTTTACTGAAAGAAAAGTTAAATGCCAATAATCATTTTATGATTGATTCTAAATCTGGAACAACTGGAGCAGGAAAAGGACTAAGTGAAACAACTCATTTTTCTAGATGCAATGAAGCTTTTCATCCATATAAAGTGGGAAATCATAGACATACTCCTGAAATTGAACAAGAGTTATCTAAGATATATGGTGATAAGATACATGTAACTTTTGTTCCTCATTTATTACCTGTTAATAGAGGTATCATTTCAACGATTTATGTTGATTTAAAGGAAAATGTTACTTTAGATGATATTGAAAAAGT
>CAZWZD010000158.1:0-4638 GCA_964638235.1 uncultured Erysipelotrichales bacterium | reverse complement strand
AAAACTATTTTAATAAAGTTATTTTTATACAAATGGAAGTCAATGAACATAAATATTTGACTTTCCATTTTTTAATGTATACAATAAGTTAGGTGAAGTTCATGGAAGATTTAAGTGTGTTGAAGATAAATAGTAATAGAATAAAGTTATTAAATGAAATGAATATTTATTCAGTAGATGATTTGTTGCATTACTATCCATATCGTTATGATATTGTTGAAGAAACATTGCCAAATGAAAATAATGATAAAATTATTATTGAAGGAAAAGTCATTGATAATGTAAAAATGTTTTTTAAAGGTAAAATGAGCAGAATGTCTTTTAGTGTAGAAGCTAGAAATCAAACATATTCTATTACTATTTTTAATAGGCATTTTTTAAGAACTCATCTAAAAATTGGAACAGTTATAACTATTATTGGAAAATGTAAAAATAATAGAATAACTGCTAGCGATATTAAAGTGAAACCATTGAGTGAATTATCTGGTATACATCCCATATACTCTTTAAAGAATATAACAGCTAAATCTTTTCAGGGCTATGTTAATAAAGCTTTAAAATATAAAAAAGATAACATTGAAGATTTTATTGTTGAAGAATTAAGAATAAAACATAATCTAATTCATAAAGAACTTGCTTTAAATAGCATTCATAATCCTCATTCAAAAGAAGATTTAAAACATGCTATTCAGTATTTAAAATATGAAGAATTTTTAAAGTTTCAATTAACAATGCAGTTTATTAAATCCCAAAGATCAGCAGAAGTAGGAATAAAAAAAGAATTTGATGTTCAGCCATTAAATCACTTTATTCAATCATTGCCTTTTAAACTAACAAAAGATCAACAAACTTCTGTTAAAGAAATTATTCACGATTTAAGAAAACCTACAATGATGTATCGTTTTTTACAAGGAGATGTAGGAAGTGGAAAAACAGTTGTTAGTGCAATTGGATTGTATGCTAACTTTCTTTCTGGATATCAGGGAGCATTAATGGCACCTACAGAAATACTAGCAAGACAGCATTATGAAACATTAAAAAAACTATTCCAGCAAACAAATGTAAGATTAGTTTTATTGACTGGTTCACTTACAAATAAAGAGAAAGAGAAGATATATTCTCAAATAGAAAATGATGAGATTGATATTATTGTAGGAACACACGCTTTATTTCAAAAAAAGGTAAAATATGCTAAATTAGGATTTGTAATTACAGATGAACAGCATCGCTTTGGGGTTGAACAAAGAAAAGCGTTGAAAAATAAAGGAAAACAAGTTGATTTTTTAATCATGAGTGCTACTCCTATACCTAGGACTTTGGCTTTATCTTTATATGGAGATATGGATGTTTCTACAATTCATACATTACCTTCAGGAAGAATGAAAACAATTACAAAATATATTAAGACATCTACCATGAAACCGATTTTAAAACATTTAAAGGAATATTTAAATGAAGGAGGTCAATGCTATGTTATTTGTCCTCTTGTTGATGAAAGTGAAAATTTAAATGTTAAAAATGCATCTCAAATTGCTTCTGCAATGCAGAAATATTTCAAAGATCAATATCAAGTTAGTTTACTTAAAAGACAAATGAAAGATGAAGAAAAAGACTATGTAATGACACAATTTAGTGAAAATAAAATACAAATATTAGTTTCAACTACAGTTGTTGAAGTAGGTGTTGATGTTAAAAATGCTAATATGATGGTTATTTATAATGCCGAACGATTTGGAATGAGTCAGCTTCATCAGTTAAGAGGCAGAGTTGGCAGGGGAAGTGTTCAAAGTTACTGTTATTTATTAAGTGATGCAGATAATGAAGAAGCAATTATGAGATTAAAACATTTAGAAGAAAATGATGATGGTTTTGAAATATCTTATTATGATTTAAAAATGCGAGGACCTGGTGAAATATTAGGACGAAAACAAAGTGGTTTACCTGTTTTTGTGATTGCCGATGTTTTTAAAGATTATGATTTATTAGAAATTGCTAGAAATGATGCTGTTTTAATGATTGAAAGATATAATCAAGATGGCAGTTATAAAAGACAAATTGAAAATATAAAAAATGAATTGAAATCAAATAATGAATATGTTGACTAAATATGGTATATTAATGAGTAGAGGTGATATTATGAAAACATTAGCTATAGATGCAATGAGTGGTGATTTAGGAAGTTCTATTGTTGTAGAGGCTTGCTTATCATTTATAAACAAACATAAAGATGTGGAATTATATGTAACTGGAAAGAAAGAAGAATTATCAAAGTTAGAGAATAGTTCACAAATACATATTGTAGATGCAAGAGATGTTTTAACGATGAATGAGGGAATAATGGCAGTTAGACGCAAAAAAGAATCAAGCATGGTTAAAGCAGTTGTGCTGGCAAAAGAAAAGAAAGCAGATGCTGTTGTATCTTGTGGTTCTACAGGTGCTTTTTATACTTGTGCGATGTTATTTTTAAAACGTATTAATGGTGTTGATAAATCATGTTTAATGGCAACTTTACCTACGTACAATGATAAAGGGGTTGTAATGCTGGATGTTGGAGCTAATGCTGAAAATTTGAGTGAGCATTTGGAAAGTTTTGCAATTATGGGAAGTGTTTATTCAAGTGAAGTGAGAGGCATTTCTAATCCTAAAGTTGCTTTATTAAACATCGGAACTGAGGAGAAGAAAGGAAATGAAGTTCATCAGGAAACATTTAAACGATTAACAGAAAATAATAAAATTAACTTTATTGGTAATATTGAAGGTAGAGATATTTTAAGTGGTGATGTTGATGTTATAGTTACTGATGGTTTTAGTGGAAATATTGCTTTGAAATCTATTGAAGGAACAGCTAGTATTTTAATGAAATGTATTAAAGAATCTATGATGTCATCTACTAAAGGTAAGCTTGGTGCATTGCTTGCGAAAGATTCTTTATATTCATTAAAAGATAAGTTTGATTATAAATCAGTAGGTGGAGCATTAATGGTTGGATTTGATAGTGCAGTTGTTAAAGCCCATGGAGCAAGTGATGCTAAAGCGTTTGAAAGTGCAATGGATTTAGCATTAAAAATGGTAGAACAGAATGTAGTAGAAAAAATAAAGGAAGGTCTACAATGAAAATATTAGATTACTTACAGGAAAAAGAAATTCCTTTTACAAATTTATCTTTATATAAAGAAGCATTTACTCATGCTTCTTATGCAAATGAAGCAAACAGACATTATAAAGACTATGAGAGATTAGAATTTATGGGAGATGCAGTTTTACAATTATTTGTATCTGAATTTCTGTTTAAGCTGTTTCCTGATGTTCCTGAAGGAACACTTACAACTTTAAGATCGAAACTTGTAAGAGAAGAATCGTTAGCAAGGTTTGCTAGAGAACAGAATTTAGGAAGCTGTATTTTATTAGGTGTCGGTGAGGAGAAAAGTGGTGGAAGAGATCGTGAAAGTGTTTTAGCAAATGTATTTGAATCATTTATAGGAGCTATTTATTTAGATTGTGGTAAAGAGGAAGTTTTAAAAGTATTAGAACAGACTATATTTAAACATATTAATGATTTAGATTATGATGATATTACTGATTATAAAACAACTTTACAAGAACTTATTCAAGCTGATACTAGAAGAACAGTTACTTATGAATTATTAGAAACAAATGGACCTTCAAATGCTCCAGAATTTACTATGTGTGTTGTCATGGATAATATGAGATTAGGAGTAGGGAAGGGTGCCAGTAAGAAGAAAGCTGAACAGCAGGCTGCTAAAGATGCTTTAAATAAACTTGCAAAAAAATAGATCCTTATCGATAGTATTATTAAATTAGTTTTTTGATGGGAATTTCAAATTAAATTTGAGGTTCTCTTTTTTGATACAGATAGAGTCACTAGTCATATGCTTGAAGTTGAAATAAATGTTTAGTATAATATAACAAAAGAAGGTGAAATCATGAAAACAATCAATATAGGCACACAACAGTTCAATAAAATTATCAATGAAAACACATTATATGTAGATAAGACATTATTTATTAAGGAATGGTGGGAAAATAGAGATGATGTAACATTGATTACAAGACCTAGAAGATTTGGAAAGACATTAACAATGGATATGATGAATGAATTTTTTTCTGTTCATCATAGAGATTCACAGCTTTTTAACGATTTAAATATCTTTAAATATAAAGAATATAGAGAATTACAGGGAACTTATCCAGTAATTTATTTATCTTTCGCAAAAGTTAAATCAATGTCTTATAGAGAAGCATTAGATAAACTAAAAGAAATAACTATTGATTTATATTTGAAATATAGATATGTTCTTGAAAAAGATGTATTTAATGATATAGAAAAAGAAAGATATATAACACGCTGTCAAAATATGACTGATTTATATTTACAGGAGTCAATCAATTTTTTATGTAACTATTTAAGTAAATACTATCAACAGAAAGTCATTATACTGCTTGATGAATATGATACACCAATCGTTGAAGCTTATTCTAGTGGATATTATGATAAAATAATGAAATTCATGAGATCATTATTCAACGCTTCATTTAAAGACAACAGAAATATGTATAGAGCAATTCTTACAGGAATTACAAGAGTATCTAAGGAATCACTGTTCTCAGATTTCAATA
>CAZWZD010000157.1:0-4655 GCA_964638235.1 uncultured Erysipelotrichales bacterium | reverse complement strand
GATATTGAATTTATATAAAGAGTTATCTTATTTGGCTAAAAGTTCATTGTATTTAAAGAGAATAATTAATAAAAAGAGTTATGATGAAGTTATGAAAGTATTTGAAGAAATTGAATTAATATTAGAGTAAGGATTTGTTATAAATCCTTTTTTTATTATCGAAAAGTTCCAGAATATTGTAGAATTTTTAAATATTGAGTTCCACAATAATAATATTATAATTATAAATGAAAAATATAAGAGAGTAATTACTGCAGAAATGAAACCAATTATTTTTTAGAGAGAGAGGAAAATGAAATGAAAGATAAACTACAAAATGTTTTATTATCAATTACTGCAAAAGTTGAATCAAATAAATATCTTGGTTCAATTAAAGATGCATTTACTATTTTTGTTCCATTCATTATTGTTGGATCATTTGGAAGTATGTTCAGTACTTTAATTTCAGGTGCAAATGGATTAGCACAGTGGATTCCTTGGTTATCTAATTTATCACCTGCCTTTACAGCAATAAATTTTGTAACTATTTCTTGTATGTCTTTACCAATTGCCTTTTTGATTGGTTATAAGTTGGCTGAAAGAGAAAAATTACCTGAATTAGAGAGTGGTCTAATCGGTTTGTTATCTTATTTAGCTGTGTGTCCTAGTACAATTAGCACTGTTGTTGAAGGATTAGAAGATCCTGTTGTTGCTACTGGGTTAGGATCAGGTGTTATTGGTGCACAAGGTCTATTTGTTTCTATGATTATGTCAATATTGGCTGTTGAATTATTTAAAGGATTGTCAAAAACTGATGCTATTAAAATTAAAATGCCAGATTCAGTTCCAGTAGGAATTGCTCGTTCATTCAATGTTTTAATTCCTATTTTCATTATTATGGCAGTGTTTGCGGTAGGTGGATGCTTATTTAATACATTTACTGGAAATTATTTAAATGTATGGATTTACAATATTATTCAACTTCCATTACAAGCTTTAGCTAACACAACAGCAGGTATTCTTGTACTTGCATTAGTTAATCAATTATTCTGGTTCTTAGGAATTCATGGTGGTATGGTTATTGAAGGTATTAGAGGTCCTTTGTCTGCTGCTGGAATTGCTGAAAATATTGCTACTGTACAAGCAGGTGGTGTTGCAACAAATATTTTAACTAGAGGTTTCTGAACTAGCTTCGTTGTAGTTGGTGGTGGAGGAATTACTCTATCATTATTAATTGCTATATTCCTATTCTCAAAACGTGAAGATCACAGAGCTATCGCAAAATTCTCATTAGTTCCTGGAATTTGTGGTATTAATGAACCAGTAGTCTTTGGTTTACCAATGGTATTAAATCCAATTTTCGCTGTTCCATTCATTCTTAATTCTGCTATTGCTGCATTGATTGCTGTTACTGCTACAAATCTTGGTTTTATTTCTTGTGGTGTGTTAGACTGTCCTCCAGGATTACCTGTATTTATTACTGGATTTATTAGTTACGGATTTAATGGTATTATTGTTCAAGCAATTATTCTTGCAGTTACTTTCGTGATTTGGGTTCCATTTGTATTGCTTGCTAATAAACAAGCAGCTATGGAAGAAGCTGGAGAATAAGAATATAAAAAAATCTTTTTTAAGGACTTGTAAGAAATGGATTTAAAAGTATAATTAGTTTGCAAAATTCTTTGATATTTTGAGAAGAATATACAAAATAATACAATTCGCAATTTTTTGAAAGGGGATGATCCCCCCCTTTCAAAAAAGATTAATGGTAAGGATTTAACTTTATACGAGGAGGAAGGTTATGAGTTTTCCAAAGAATTTTTTATGGGGTGGAGCAACTGCTGCTAACCAATATGAAGGCGGATGGCAAGAAGGTGGAAGAGGTATTGCTGTTCATGATTTGATTACTGATGGAACAAAAGATGAGCCTCGACGCATTTATTGTCGTAATGAACAAGGTGATGAAACTTCTATTCAAATGGGAGAATGTATTTCATTTGGATACGTAGGGTTTATGAAGGAAGGATATTATTATCCAAGTCATCAGGCAACAGATTTCTATCATCATTATAAAGAGGATATTGCTTTAATGGCTGAAATGGGATTTAAAACTTATCGATTATCTATTTCATGGACAAGAATTTTTCCTAATGGTGATGATGAATTACCTAATGAAGAAGGTTTGAAGTTCTATGATAATGTTATTGATGAATTAAAGAAATATAATATTGAACCATTAGTAACAATTTTGCATTTTGATATGCCTTTAAATTTAGCTACTAAATATGGTGGATGGACTAATCGTAAGTTAATTGAATTTTATTTGAGATTTGCAAGAGCATTATTTGAAAGATGGAAAGATAAAGTAACATATTGGATTACAGTTAATGAAATCAATGTTTTAGGTGGTTATTGGACTCTTGGTTTAGCATCTAATAATCGTAAACAAGGATCACATTCTAATCAAGGTGAAACACCTTTAGAAGATGCAGGAATTAAATTTCAATCAATTCATCATATGTTAGTTGCTAGTGCTATGGCAAACAAGACGGCTAGAGAGATTAATCCAAAATTCATGTTAGGTACAATGTGTGCTCTTTCTGGAATTTATCCTGCAACTTGTCATCCAGATGATGTTTTTGGAGCATATGAATTTAGAAGAAAAGCTTTAATGTTTTGTGATGTAACATGTAGAGGATATTATCCAAATTATACACAATCAATTTTTGATGAATATGGTTTCCATCTAAAAATGGAACCAGGAGATGAAGAATGGTTAAGAGAAAATACATCAGATTATCTAGCATTCTCATATTATCGTACAACTGCTTTTGATAGATTTTCACCAAATACAACAACAACTGGTGGACAGCAAGCTTCTCCAAATCCATATTTGGAAAAAACTCCATGGGGTTGGCCAATTGATCCAAAAGGATTGAGATTTGTTTTAAATGAATTATATGATAGATATCAAAAACCATTGTTCGTTGTTGAAAATGGTATGGGTAATGATGATGTTATTGAGGAAGATGGTATTCATGATGATTATCGTATTGCTTATTTAAGAGATCATATTAAAGAAATGAAAAAAGCTGTAGAAATAGATAAAGTAGATTTATTAGGTTATACTACATGGGGTTGCATTGACATCGTATCAGCAGGAACAGGGGAAATGAAAAAGAGATATGGATTTGTTTATGTTGATTTAGATGATAAAGGAAATGGAAGTCTAAAAAGAATGAAGAAAGATTCATTCTATTGGTATAAAAAAGTTATTGAATCTAATGGAGAAGTCTTAGATTAAAATATAATATTTATTCCTCCCTAGAATTAAATATTGATAGAATCTCGTCATTTGACGAGATTTTGTTTTTATGACTTTTATTGATAAACGCTTTTTAATGAAAAGAGAAAATAAATATGATAAAATGAAATAAAGGAAGTGAGAACATGAACAAAAGATTTAATACAACAGGATTATGTTTGAAAGATAGACATTATATGATTAATATAGATAATAAACTAAAGAAGATAAAAGAACTGGTAGATAATGAAAGCTATTTTACAATTAATAGAGCTAGGCAGTATGGAAAGACAACAACATTAAAATCTATTAAAAACTATCTTCATGATGAATATAATGTTATCTCTATCAGTTTTGAAGAATGTGATTACATTTTTGAATCTAATGAGTTATTCTGTAGAGAATTTATAAACCTGCTTTATAATTATTGCAGTTTATCAGATATGGAAAATAATATTTTAGAGTTATTATCAAATGTACCTGATGATATTAATTTTATGCAGTTATCACAAATCATTACTAAACTATGCAAAGTATCAACAAAGCCAATGATATTAATGATAGATGAAGTGGATCAGGCAGGTAATTATGAAGTATTTGTAAGATTTTTAGGAATGTTAAGAAATAAATATTTAACAAGAGATGAAGCTGTAACATTCCATTCAGTGATTTTAGCAGGAGTTTACGATGTCAAGAATCTAAAGCTAAAGAGTAGAAGCAGCAGTGAGCATCAGTATAATAGTCCGTGGAATATAGCAGAAGATTTTAATGTTGAAATGAGCTTTTCACCATCAGAGATATCAACAATGCTAATAGAATATGAAAAAGATCATGGAACGGAAATGGATATTAATGAGATATCACAATTGATTTATGATTATACAACAGGATATCCATATCTTGTATCACTGATATGCAAAACAATTGATGAACAGTTTAATAAAGACTTTACAGTTTATGGAATAAAAAAAGCAGTTAAATATATTTTAGTTTATGATAATAATAATTCTTTATTTGATGATATGATTAAAAATATTCAACGATATGAAGAACTTTCTATACTTATTAAAAATATATTGTTTAATGGAACTGAATATCCATACCATTCAAAAAATTTTATCATTAATTTAGGAATAATGCTGGGATTTTTAATGAATGATCAAGGGAAAGTGACGATATCAAATAGAATATTTGAAACATATTTATATGATTATTTCATTACAGAAGAAACAATTAACAAAACAGTTTATGAAGTTTCAAAAGAGAATAAAAATCAGTTTATTAAAGATAATAAACTAGATATGAAAAAAGTTGTTATAAAGTTCAGTGAATATTTTAATGAAATTTATAATGATAAAGATAATAGATTTGT
>CAZWZD010000156.1:0-4660 GCA_964638235.1 uncultured Erysipelotrichales bacterium | reverse complement strand
CAAGTAAAGCTACTGGATATAAAGGAAGTGATGAAGATACATTAGTATATTGACTTTGACTATTTTCCATAATTTTATCCTGTTTAAAATCATCTTTACTTAATTTTGTATTCAATTCAAAAGAAGATGTTACTAGCTTAATAATTTCTCCACCATCTCCATCATATACAGTTACATATACTGGATTTAAATTTTTATCAAATTTAACTTCCTGACTTTTAACTCTCTCATCATTTTCATAAGTTATTTCTCCTTTAACAACATATCCATCTTTTTGTTTATCAACTTCTCCCTGCTGTAAAAATTCTAATAATGATTGATAAATATAAGGTTTAGGAGAATTTAAAGGCCATTCACTTTGAAATTTAAATGCCTGATTTAATGTAGGAGTTAGGACAAAGACACCTTCATCATTTTTAAGTATAACTTGTGATTGATTTAAAGATTTGTCATATAATTCAACAATAAAATAATCATTTTCATCTTTAAGATAAGAAACATTAACCTGATAGCTTTTTAACTCATCATTTTCTAACAGTTCCATCGAACATTCCATTGTATAACTCGTTGCTTGCTGTGCTTCTTTCAATGCTTTTTTCAATGATGGACTTCTTAACTTAAAAAAAGAAAAAATACCAATCACAAATACAACAACGACAATTCCAATAATTATATATTTTTTATTCACAACAATTCCTCCCAATAAATACTATGAGAAATTTTTTATTTTATGTATAAAGAATAAATTGTTGTCTATAATACTGATAGGAGGATTGAATATGAATATGTTACAAAAAATTGCTCTAGTTTTTACAATCATAGGTGCTATTAACTGGGGACTAATTGGTTTATTTAATTTTAATCTGGTTAATGCATTGTTTGGTGATTCTGTATTGAGTGCAATAATATATATGATTGTAGGAGTAGCAGGTATTATTAATATTATGTTACTATTTACAGATTTAAGTACAAATTAGAATGTAAGTTCTTATAAGCACAAAGGGTGTAAAAATACATCCTTTTTATTATAAAAAAACTTGGAGCTACATACTCCAAGTTGTCATCTTTCCAGTTTTTAATTCGACTCTTATTTGATTTTTTACCATTTCTAACATAGGTTTATCGCTTATTGAATCAGAATAAGCATATGAATGATCATAGTCGATTGTATAATGATTATTTTGTAAATATTCATTAATAAGAACAACTTTATGCTTATTTTTACAATTCTTACCTATAATTTGAGAACCATTTGTTTTTGTACCAATCAAAATATCTATAGGAAGCTGATTGTACTTCATATAAACTTCACTGCTTGCAGTACATATAATAACTACATAGCCTGCTGCTTTTTTTTCTGCTAATTCTTTAACAACATTTTGATAATAATGTGGTTCTACTTTTTCTTTATAGAAAGTTTCTAATTGTTTATCATCTAAATGTTTTAAAGGAAATAGGATTGTAGATTTTACTTTTTCAAAAGTGGTTAGATGCAGTAAATAAGCGATATAAACAAATGGCACTTTTAAAAAGTTAAAAATTGATAATGGATGTTTTTTTATATAGTAAAGAAGCAGCCTATTAATAGAATCTCCCTGACAAATACTATTATCAAAATCAAATAATGCAACTTTAACTTTCATCAAGCGATCTCCAATGCAATTTCCATCATTGCAGTAAATGTTTTTTCTCTTTCTTGAGCAGTTGTTTCTTCATGAGTAATCATTGAATCAGAAACAGTTAATAATGTTAATGCTTTTTTCTTTAAATAAGCAGCCGTTGCAAATAAAGCGTAAGATTCCATTTCTAATCCTAAGCATCCCATAGAAGCCCATTTCTTATCAGAATCTTTATCAGCATGATAAAATAAATCTGAAGCAACAACATTACCTACATGGAAAGTTACATTCTTCTCTCTTGCTTTATTAACAGCTTTTTCTAATAAATCAAAAGATGAAATAGCACTAAATGTACCTGGCAATTCATACTGATGAGCCCATGCAGAATCAGTACAAGCTCCCTGAGCGATTACAATATCTCTGACATGAACATTTTCCTGAATAGCTCCACATGATCCAATTCTGATAATTGTTTCAACTCCATAAAACTGGTATAGTTCATTGCTGTAAATACCAATAGAAGGCATTCCCATACCGGAACCCATAATTGATACTTCCTTACCTTTGTATAAACCAGTATATCCCAACATATTTCTTGTTGCATTGAATTGTTTAACATCTTCCAAATAATGCTCTGCTAAATATTTTGCACGTAATGGATCTCCAGGCATTAATACAGTTTTTGCAATTTCTCCTCTTTCTGCTTGATTATGTGGTGTTGACATAAATTCTTCCTCCTTAATACAATGTCTTATCTTCCATAAATAAATAATAATCAACTGTTAATATGATTTCTTCACCATTAATAGCATTCTCAATGTTCTTTAATAATAATTCTTTCTCATCATTATCATATCCAACCTTTGCAAAGCTGCCATCAAAAACAATGAATGGAACTGCACCAGTATCATCATCAACAGTATAATCCTCTAATAAGCTAATCGTCTTTGCATATAAATCCAAAGATTCCTCTTCATCAATATCATGAAGCGTAATTTTTAAATTATCATATTCCTCTTCTAAATAAGGAATAACATCTTCTTTAAATAACTTGCATCTAGGACAGGTAGAAGCATAGAAAAAATCAAGATGATATGAATATGTAGAATTAGAAACACAGCCAGATAATAATAAACATACCATGACAAATAATTTATTTAAATTGAAAACGCAAGCCTTCAAGCTCATCACTACACTCCTTTCCCATAGTGGCATTTTCAATATCTTGTGCCAAGTATTTTTCATCACCACTTGTATATCCCAATATAGCAAAATAATCATCGACAACAATAAAAGGACCATAACCATAAAACTCTTCATCAAAATCGACTAATGAATCTATAACGTTATCATATCCTTGAGTATTTTGGGGATCATCTAAATCATATTGATGAATCTCAATTGAATCACCAAATCTATCTTCCAAATAAGGAATAGCTTCTTTTTTAAAGGCAATACATTCACTGCAAGTACTTAAATAATAATAATCAATATTTACTTTTTGACTTAATTCAACGGTATCAACTTTCCCAGTACATCCAACAATCAAAAATAATATAATAAATATTTTTTTTAACATATGTCCTCCTTTGTTTCTATTCCCTATTCATTATAACATATATTTATTTACTTTTTTATATTTTTTAAATAATTATATTGCAAAAAAATAATTTTAATAATATAATGTTAGTAAGGAGGATGAGAAAATGAGTTTTACATGGACAACTAATGATATTGCCACACTAATGGTTTCAATATATGAAACAAATATTACATTAAATAAAGCAACTTGTAAATATTTTGAAGAAGTTAATTACGTTTTACTGGGATATGATGATGAAAATGATTTAGTTGCAATTAAACCGGTAACTAAAGATGATATTGATAATAAGATTTATCCCAGAGATCAACTACATCGTATTAGTTTAGGAAAAAGTTATGGTAGAGTTACAAATAAAAGTTTTATTGAAAATTTATCTCAAAAATACCACTTAGATTTTCATAAAAATCAGTGTTATAAATATAAAGCTAAGCATGATGCTATTCATCAAATGATTATAATTGATATGAGGAGGGGATAATATGATAATATCGATGTCTGTTATATGGACAATCATTATAATTATTAGTATAATAGTTGAAGCATTGACTGTTAATTTAGTAAGTATTTGGTTTGCGTTAGCTGCTTTGGTTGCTTTATTATGTGATCAGATGGCATTATCTATAGCTACTCAAATTATTCTGTTTACTATTATTTCAGTTGTGATAATCGCTATTACTAGACCGATTGCAAAAAAGTATCTAAAAGGAAAAATTACAAAAACAAACTTAGATAGAGCTATTGGTAAGCATTGTCTTGTGACAGAAACAATTACTCCTGATAAAAAAGGAGAAGCAAAAGTCATGGGAACACTTTGGCTTGCTGCAAGTTTAGATAATGAAATTATTGAAGCTGGGCAGTATGCTGAGGTTGTTTCTATTGAAGGTGCTCACGTTGTTGTAAAAAAAATATAGAAAGGATGAAATAAAATGAGTGTACTTACAACTATTCTTGGTTATTTATGGGTTATTATTTTAATTATTGTTATTCTTATTGTAATTGCTCGTACTATTCGTATTGTTCCTCAATCTTATGCCTATGTTGTAGAAAGAGTTGGAGCATACAATCGTACTTGTAATGTTGGTTTGCATATTCTTGTTCCTTTATTAGATAGAATTGCAAATAAAGTTTCATTGAAAGAACAAGTGATGGATTTTGCTCCTCAGCCTGTTATTACTAAAGATAATGTTACAATGCAAATTGATACAGTAGTTTATTTCCAAATTACTGATCCTAAGTTATTTACTTATGGTGTTGTTAGACCTTTAAATGCTATTGAAAACTTAACAGCAACAACATTACGTAATATTATTGGTGATCTTGAATTAGATGAAACTTTAACTTCAAGAGATATTATTAATTCAAGAATGCGTTCTATTCTTGATGAAGCTACTGATCCATGGGGAATTAAAATTCATCGTGTAGAAGTAAAAAACATCAT
>CAZWZD010000155.1:0-4661 GCA_964638235.1 uncultured Erysipelotrichales bacterium | reverse complement strand
ATACAGCGTTATCATTTCTCATAGAAATAATACGATGGTCACTTCTGCTTCTCCTCGTATGCATCTAATGTATTACTTAAAAGCATTGTAATTGTCATAGGTCCTATTCCTCCAGGAACTGGCGTAATATATGAAACTATATCTTTAACACTTTCAAAGTCTACATCACCACATAATTTATTATTTTCATCTCTATTAATACCAACATCTAAAACAACTGCTCCTTCTTTAACATACTCTACATTAAAGAATTTTGCTTTACCAATAGCAGCAATCAATACATCTGCTCTTTTACATACTTGTTTTAAATTTTCTGTTTTAGAATGTGCTATTGTTACAGTAGCATTTCTTTGCAAGCAAAGTAAAGCTACAGGTTTACCTACAATATTACTTCTACCAACAACAACAACTTCTTTTCCTTTTAGATCATAACCTATAGTATCTAATAAAACCATCATTCCTTTAGGTGTACATGGAACTAATGAGTTTTCTCCTAAAAATAATTTAGCTACATTATTTGGATGAAATCCATCTACATCTTTACTTGGATCAATAACATTAAGTATTCTATCTTCATTAATATGAGATGGCAAAGGCAATTGAACCAAAATACCATCAACATTATTATCGTTATTTAACTGCTCAATAATATCAATTAACTCATCTTCACTAATAGAACTATTTCTTCTAATCACTTGAGATTTTATTCCAATATATTGACATCCTCTCTCTTTATTTCTAACATATGTTTGACTAGCTTGATTATCTCCAATTAAAACAACAGTTAGTTGAGGTATTCTCTTTCCATCTTCCTTTATTTTTTCTACATCTATTTTTAATTCATCTTTAATCTTCTTAGAAATTTCTTTACCACTAATTTCCATATCCATCACTCCAATTTTATTCATTATACATAATTTTTTCATATTATAAAAGAACTTTAATAAAATAATTTTTTTTACAAGTTAAACAATTATCATACTAAAAAGGTAAGCAATATGCTTACCATAATATTTATTGTGTTGTATCTTCCGGTTTTGTTGTTTCAGGCTGGGTTGTATTTTCTTCTGGTTTTGTTTGTTGTTCTGTAGTATTTTCCTCTGGTTTTGTTGTTTCTTCTTGCTTAGTTTCTTCTTTTTTCTTTGTACCAACTAATACAATTTTATCTCTTTTTGAATATACACTATATGCTTCCTTAGTTGTAGAAATTAGCTCACCATCTTTATATACTTTTCTATATGTTTGAGCTTTTGCTCCATTATAACCTGTAACATCTACTTTTGTTTTACCTTCTTCTAAAGTGTTATCCTTTTTTTCAATTGTATTATAAGGTGTATAAGATAAAGATTCACTAACAAATTCGACAGTAATATTCTCTAAATCAGTACCTATAATCTTCATTGTTAATCGACTATTGCTGTAAGATGAAACAACCTTAATTGGATAATCAGTATTGTTTTTAAATTTAAAATCAGGACCATTCCAAGATACAGTAGCATCACGTCCTAAAGGCACATAACCAGATACATAAGTATGATTATGACGCTCTGTTACCTCTAAATTAGATAACACAACAGCATTATATAATGTTGAAGATGGCTGACAGACTCCTCCTCCAACTTCCTGAATAGTTTCACCATTTAAATAAGCAGCAGCTTCACCAAAGCCATTAGCTTTTGTACGTTCTCCTACTACATCATTATATGAAAACTCCTCACCAGGAAGTAAAATAACACCATTACACTTAGAACCAGCTAATTTAACATTACTTTTTCTTACAGAAGTACCACTTACATAAGTTGTATAAGATCCTAAAGTATCTTTAAATAAATTCTTTTCCAGCATTTCTTTAGTAATCTCTGGCTGAGTAATCGTAGCATCTATACTAAATTCTTTACCTTCACCTGTCTTATTAAATTCACTTAAAGCATCTTCTAAATCAAAATCAACTCCTACTTTAGCATCTACTAATGCATAATCATTGTCTTTATCCAATGTTGCATTTATAGGTTCATGACATATTTCCTCATATAAAGCATTCATTTCATCTTCATCAGGTTCACTTTTCACAAGCCTACATTCCATTGTATCTTTAAAATCATAGTTTTCTAAAGCTTCACTAATCTGATTTTGAATATCTTCAAGCTCTACCTTTTCTCCAGCTTCCCCTTTAATAAAAGTAACAGAATCTTCATTGATTTCATAAGTAGTATCTACTTTTGTATCATATTCTAATATTTTACTTTCTTGAATATTTTTATCAAGTGCATCTGTATCTTTTATTGTAACTGTTGCAGTGAAATTTCCTTTGAATAAATAATAATAACCTTTCATAAAAAATGATTGATGTAATTTATCATAAACACTTTGAGCAGAGGAAGAAGCATCAAAGCTTACATTATCTTTTAAACTAATAGAATACTCATCATCTGCTACTTTAAAGACTAAAGTTAAATCTTTACAATCAGTTTCATATTGATCTGATAACGCACTTGCAGCTTCTTCTTTAGTCATATTGCTGACATCTATTCCATTAATCTTCGTATTCGAAAAATAATCATTCGATCCAGCAATGAAACATATTAATATATAAATAATTAATAAAACTAATACAAGTCCACATAGAATATAAAATTTTGGACTTTTAAAACGCTGATTTATTTTCATCATAATTTTCTCCCACAATTATAAAAATATCTTTACCTATGATATACTAGAAATCACTTAAAAACAAGTTTTTTGCTTAAAATATATGAATAAACTTTTTATAAAATTTCAAAATTATTTTATAATAAATCATAATATAAGAAAAAAAGCAAGAATATTTTATTTTCCTGCTTATTTTTTACTTATTATATGTCTTGCAACTAAAACTCCATTAGCTCCAGCTTGAGCTAATCCTCTAGTAAGTCCAGCTCCATCACCTGCAACATAAAGATGATCGATTTCACTTTCAAATCCTTCTCTAATTTTAGGTCTAGCAGAATAGAACTTAGCTTCTACACCATACAATAATGTATGTTCATTTGCTATACCAGGAGTTACATGATCCAATGCTTCTATCATTTCAATAATAGATTTCATAGTATTATAAGGTAATACTAATCCTAAATCTCCAGGTACTGCTTCCATTAATGTAGGAGTTGTATAACCTTCTTTAAGTCTTTTTACAGTTGTTCTTCTTCCTCTTTTTATATCTCCATATCTTTGTACAATAATACTTCCATTAGATAACTTATTTGCAAGATTAGATATTTCATGAGCAAACTCATTTGGTTCATTAAATGGTTCACCAAATACATGTGAAACTAATAAAGCAAAATTAGTATTATGACTTCCTAATTTAGGATCATGATATGCATGTCCATTCGCTAACATAGTTCCAGAATGGTTTTCTATAACAACATGTCCACTTGGATTAGAACAAAATGTTCTGACTTTTGTACCTACTGATGCGTTGTATATAAACTTACCTTCATATAAATGAGTATTAATTTCATCCATTACAATATTACTTGTTTCAACTCTAACACCAATATCAACTTGATTGTTATATAAATTTAATCCCTGTTTTTTAAGCACTTTCCCTAACCATGCAGAACCATCTCTACCAGGAGCTAAAATAACATCATCTGCATAAATCATCTGTCCATTTTCTAAAACAATACCTTTGACACTATTATTTTCTACAATAATATCTTTAACAGCAGTTTTAAACATTATATCCATATGTTCCTTTAATTCATTAGACATTTCAGTCATAATTCTTAAATTTTCTTCAGTACCTAAATGTCTTACTTTTGCTCTTAATAATTTTAAACCTACTGCATAACCTCTTTTTTCTATTTCTCTGATTTTATCAGTACTAGGATCAGTAATTTCCAATGTTGCTCCATGTTTTAAATACAAATCATCTACATATTTAATAACTTCTTCTACTTCATCATTAGAAAGATAATCTGTCAACCAGCCACCAAATTCACTTGTTATATTAAATTTACCATCGCTGTATGCTCCAGCACCACCAAATCCAGATGTAATAGAACAAGCTGGTAAGCAACCTGGATGATCTTTGATATTAGGACAAGTTTTAATCTTCTTATCTTTTATCGGACAATGTCTGTACATAACATCATGTCCCTTATCAATTAATAAAACCTTCAACTCAGGTTTTTTCAAATAAAACTCATAACTTGCCATAATTCCAGCAGGTCCAGCACCAACAATAATCACATCATATTTGTTCATTAAACTACCTCATTTCCAAAGAAGTATTATAAGATAAAAAACGCTTTCATTCAAGAACTATTCGCATTCTGCTAATATTAACTCTCTAATGGCTATAAAAGTAAATACAGCACAATTTCTTGTGCTGTAATATAATTATTCTTCAAACAAACAAGCTCCGTTTGTTTCAATAACATGCTTATACCAATCAAAAGATTTCTTTTTATATCTCTTATAAGTTCCATTTCCTTCATCATCAGCATCTACATAAATAAATCCATATCTCTTACTCATCTGTTTTGTAGATTCACTAACAATATCTATACATCCCCATGATGTATAACCCATTAAATCAACACCATCAATTTCAATCGCATTTAACATTTCTCTAAAATGAGCATCAAAATAATCTATTCTATATTGATCATCAACAG